>DAIOGO010000001.1:0-40151 GCA_036745195.1 Actinomycetota bacterium
TCGGACCGTGCCCCCCTCCCCCCTTCGGGGTACTCCCCCCTTCGGAGGGAGAGACGAGACCGGTCGCCACGCCGCGGGACACAACACGCACGACGCATGACGCAAGACGCATGACGCAAGACGCACGGCGCCGTCAGGAGGCGGCCAGGGCTGCGACTGCCTGATCGGCCTCTCCTTCGACTGGCTCTCCGTGACCGAACAACAGGGTGTCGAAGCGGAGTGCCGCCAGTTTCACCACCGACCGAAGGGCGGTGTCCATGTCGGCGGTGAACTCCGGGTTGGGTCCGGCGACTCCACCGTCCGACCCATTGAGGGCGTCACCCGCCACCAGCACACCGCCCGCCGGGTCGAGCACGCAGATGTGGCCGGGGGTGTGACCTGGCGTGGCGATGATCTCGAGACCAAACACGATGTCGCCGTCGGAGACTCCTTCCACGGTCCGAGGTGCGTCGATGTCGGGGATGTCGTCCACCCCGGCATAGGCGGTGGCGGATCCGGCCCGCTCCAACACCTGGGCGATGCTCCCGACGTGGTCACGGTGGGAATGGGTCAGGATGACGTGGCCAACCGACTCCCATCCCAGCGCCATTCCCCCCAGCACCTCTTCGATGGCATCGGCGCTGCCTGCCACCCCGGTGTCGACCACCGCCGCTTCGCCCCCCCGGGCGAGGACGTAGGCCGAGACGAATCCCAGGTCGACCCGCTCCCAACGGCCCGCCGCCCTCGGCTCCGGTTGGGTGGCAAGCGTGGTTCCGGCACGAGCGCCGGTCGTCACCGACGGGGAAGGAAGGGTGGTCGTCACCTGCGTGGGTGGCGTGGAACAGGCGGCGAACGGTGAGATGACCAGCCCCATCGCACCCCAGCCCAGGTCTCGCAAGAAGACGCGCCGGTCCAAAACCACGGTGTCCCTTCGTCGGCTCATGGGAGGGTAGATCCACCGCCGAGCGGTGGAATCGATTCGTCCCGGGACGAGCCGGTAGCGTGCCCCGGTGGAAACTGCCCGAAGTGTGCTCTCCCCTCCGCTGCTGGCCGCGTCGGTGGCGATCTATTCCACCGTCGCCCTGGCGGCGTTCGAAGGGACGGCGGTGGCCGCCGCCCTTCCCCAGGTGGTGGCGGACCTGGGACGGATCGACCTGCTGCCGTGGGTGGTGACCGGGTACCTGTTTGCCTCCGGGGTGGCCACGGTGGTCTCGGGCTCACTGGTGGACCGCTTTGGCACCCGGTTGGTGTTCCAGATCGCGGTGATCGTCTTCACCGTGGCCGGGACCGCCGCCGGCCTGGTCGACTCCATGCCGCTGATGGTCGCCGCTCGGCTACTGCAAGGTGTCGGGAGCGGGATGGTGTTTGCCACTGCCCTGGCGGCGGTCAGTCTCGTCTACCCGGACCACCTGATCGGTCGGGCCTATGCCGCCAACTCGACGGTGTGGGGGGTGATGGGGGCGGCGGCACCGGCCATCGCCGCCTTCATGATCACCACCCTCTCCTGGCGGTGGATCTTCTTCGCCAATCTCCCGCTCGGCCTGATCGCCTTCTTCGCCGGCCGCCGGGTGATGCCGGGACCGCTGGAACAGGCCGACACGAGTCCCATCGACGTGCGAGGAAGCGTCCTGCTGGCGATGTTCACGCTGGCGATGGTCATCGCGGTCGACCAGCTCGGTCTCGAATCGTTGGCGTGGATGGTGGTGGCCGGCGGAGTGGCCCTCGCCTATGCCTGGCACGCCCGGCACCGAACCCGGCCGGTGCTGCTCGCCGAGCACATCGTCCATCAGCCCTATGGAGCCCTCGGTCTGTCGGTGACACTGATGATCGTGGCGGCCTTCTCCGCCAACACCTACCTCACTCTCTATGTGTCGGCCGGGCGGGGTGGCTCGGACACGCTGACCGCCTGGTCGGTGTTCTTCTTCGTGGTGGGTTGGACGCTGGGCGCCAACCTGTCGAGCCGTCTCCTCGATCGCATCGCCGATACCTCGGTGATGATCATCGGGTTGTTCCTGACCGTGCCAGGTCTGATGTTGTGTGCCGCCTCGGCCTGGTGGACCTGGCCACTCCCGGTGGTCTTCGCCGGGATGGGGATGGCCGGCGGGGGGATCGGTATGGCCACCAACGCCGCCTTGACCTTGCTGCGGGCCGCCACCCCTCCGGGCTCCATCGGTCGGGTGACCTCGGCCCACCAGTTCCTGCGCAACCAGGGTTTCACACTGGGCTCAGCCCTGGGCGGGGCCATCCTCCTGCTGGTGATCGGTCGACGCCTGGAATCGGTCGATGCGGTCCAGCAGTTGCTGGCCGGCACCGGTGATCTGGATCCTGCACTCGTGTCGGCGGCGGTCCGGGACGGGTACGCCTGGACCGCCCTCGTCGCCGCCGCCATCTCGGCGACCGCCATCATCCCGCTGCGTTCCCTGCGACGGCATCTGGCTCCAGCCCGGGCGATCAGGCGCGGGCCGGGAACGGCTTGATCCCGGTGGCTCCCGGGTTGGACCGAGCCGGTTCCCCCTCCACCTATCCTGACGGATGGTGAGTGACCCAGTCCCCGTCCATCTGTCCGGCCCCCGTGAGGCGTGCGGGGTGTTCGGGATCTATGCACCCGGTCAGGCCGTCTCGAAGGCGATCTACTTCGGGCTCTTCGCGCTCCAGCACCGCGGTCAGGAGTCGGCCGGCATCGCCACCTCCGACGGTCAGACGCTCACGGTGGTCAAAGACCTGGGACTGGTCGCCCAGGTCTTCGACGAGGCAGATCTGGCGGCACTGGACGGGCACCTGGGGATCGGTCACGTGCGGTATTCGACCACCGGGTCATCGTCATGGCACAACGCCCAACCGGCCCACCGTCAGGTGGGGACCACCTCGGTGGCGCTGGGTCACAACGGCAATCTGACCAATACCGCCTTACTGGCAGAGCGCCTCGGGGTCGGAACGGCAAGCACCGACTCGGACTTGATGCTGGAGGCCATCGCCCGCCAGATCGACGACGAGCGCTCCGACTCCCGGGGCCTGGAGCACGCCCTCCTCAAGGTCTTGCCTGGTTTCGAGGGCGCCTTCTCGCTGGTGGCGATGGATCAGGGCCGGCTGATCGGCATCCGCGATCCCCATGGGTTCCGACCGCTCTCCCTCGGCAGGATCGGTGACTCGGGGTGGGTGCTGGCATCGGAGACCTCCGCCCTCGACCTGGTGGGAGCGACCTTCGTCCGTGACATCGAGGCCGGGGAGATGGTGGTCATCAGCGCCGCCGGGGTACGGAGCCACCGGCCGTTCGGCGAAACAAACCCGCAGTTGTGTGTGTTCGAGTTCGTCTACTTCGCCCGGCCCGACTCCCAGCTGTACGGCCGCAACGTCTTCGCCGCCCGCCAGCAGATGGGACGGCTGCTGGCGACCGAACACCCTGTTTCGGCCGATGTAGTGGTGCCGGTCCCCGAGTCGGGGATTCCCGCCGCCCAGGGATACGCCGAGATGTCGCTCATCCCGTACGCAGACGGTCTGGTCAAGAACCGGTACGTCGGCCGCACCTTCATCGAGCCGAGCCAGATGCTGCGTGACCAAGGGATCAAGCTCAAGCTCAATCCGATTCCGACCACCTTTGCAGGACGGAGGGTGGTGCTGGTCGACGATTCGATCGTGCGGGGATCGACCACCCGCCAGTTGGTGGCAATGGTGAGGGCGGCAGGAGCCCGCGAGATCCACCTACGGGTCTCCTCCCCGCCCTACCGATGGCCGTGTTTCTACGGGATGGACACCTCGGACCGCTCACAGTTGCTCGCCGCCCGCATGTCGGTCGAAGAGATCGCCGCCTACCTCGAAGTCGACTCACTGGGCTATCTCTCCCTCAACGCCCTGTTGAAGTCGACCGGGGCTCCCATCGACGGCTTCTGCTCGGCCTGCCTCTCGGGTGACTACCCGACCGATGTCAGCCAAGCAGGCACCAAGCTGTTGCTCGAACCGGCGCCGTGACCTCGTATCGCGACGCCGGGGTGGATCTGGAAGGGGCCGACCGCCATGTCTCCGCCATCACCGGCCCGGTGACCAGCACCTGGAACGAGCATGTGGTCGGGGGGTTCGGCGGTTTCGCCGCCGGGGTCGAGATCCCTGCCGGGTATCGGCGACCTGTGCTGATGATGTCCACCGACGGTGTCGGCACCAAACTCGAGCTTGCCCGGGCATCGGGCCGGTGGGAAGGAGTCGGCTTCGACCTGGTGGCGATGTGTGTCGACGATCTGGTGGCGGTGGGGGCCCGCCCGCTCGCCTTCGTCGACTACATGGCTGTCGGAGCCCTCAATCCTGATCGCGACACGATCATCGTCTCCTCGATCGCCGCCGCCTGTTCCCGTGTCGACATCCCACTGCTGGGTGGAGAGACGGCCGAGCACCCCGGGGTGATGGAATCCGATGCGGTGGATCTGGCCGGGGCGGCGGTCGGAGTGGTGGAAAGGGGTGAGGAGGTCACCGGAACCCGGATCTCGGCCGGGGATGTGGTTCTGGGAGTGGCCTCACCCAACCTCCGCTCGAACGGGTTCTCGCTCGTCCGCAAGGTGCTGGCCGGCGTCGATCTGGACTCACCCTTCCCGGGAGAGGCGAGCACCTATGCCGAGGTGCTGCTCCGACCCTCGGTGCTGTACAGCACCGCCGTCCTCGCCGCCATCGACACCGGGGAGGTCAGGGGCGCCGCCCACATCACCGGGGGCGGGTTGCCAGGGAATCTGGCGCGCCCGCTTCCGGAGGGCCTGCGAGCGGTCGTCGACACCACCCGGTGGAAGGTCCCCGACGTGTTCCGGGTGATCCAGGCCACCGGCGATCTCAAACCGACCGCCATGTACGAGACGTTCAACATGGGAATCGGCTACTGCCTCATCGTTCCCCCGGGGTCTGCACAGGCGATCGGCGATCTGGTCCGGGGCTTCGGACACGACACCTACCGGATCGGCCATGTCGAGGAGGGCCCCCGTTCGGTGGTCATGACCTGAGTCGGGATGGCGGCCGGAGAAAGGCCGTCAAAGCGGCTCAACGGGGGTTCTCCCGCTTGCCCCGGCGCCTGCCTGTGGCATCATGACCCGATGCGAGGCACCATTCCAAGAGTCGAACGGACATCCCTCTTCGCCGCTCCGTAATCGCCGCCGCCCAGACACCGGTCAGTGATCACCCCTAAGGAGCCTCCCGTGGATCAAATCGTCCAGCGACACAAGAACGTCATCGCCCCCGTATTCGCCTACGACACCGAGATCGTGGTCGAACGCGCCCAAGGTCTCTGGATCCACGACGCCTATGGCAACAAGTGGGCCGACTTCGCCTGTGGCACCGCCGTCACCAACCTCGGCCACAACCACCCGGCGGTGGTCGCCGCCGCCCACTCCCAACTCGACCGGGTCATGCACTCGGGGTGCATCTTCCACTACGACACCCTGGTCGAAGCGGCCGAGCGTCTCGCCCGGATCGCGCCGGGCAACATCGACAAGTTCGGGTTTGCCAACTCGGGGGCCGAGGCGGTGGAGGCATCGGTCAAACTCGCCAAGAAGACGACCGGACGGCAAGGAGTGGTCGTGTTCCGCGGTGCATTCCATGGCCGCACCATGGGCTCGGTGAGCTACACCACCTCCAACGCCAAGTACCGGGACGGATATCACCCGATCCTGCCCTCGGTGTTCGTCGCCCCCTTCCCGCACCCCTATCGCTGGAATCTCACCGAGGAGGAAGCGGTCCAACGTTCCCTCGACCAACTCCACCTGATGTTCCGCCACGAGATCAACCCCGAGTCGGTGGCGTGTTTCCTGATCGAACCCGTCCAGGGGGAAGGCGGCTACTACCCGGCCCCGGTCCGCTTCCTCGAGGAACTTCGCCGCTTGGCTGATCTCCACGGGATCCTGCTCGTCTTCGACGAGGTGCAGACCGGTTTCGGACGGACCGCCGAGTGGTTCGCCTCCGATCACTATCCAGTCGACCCCGACATCATCGCTCTCGGCAAGGGCATCGCCAACGGGCTCCCGCTCTCGGCATGGGGAGCCCGCCGCGAGATCGTCGACAACTTCCCGGTCGGATCACACGGCACCACCTTCGGGGGCAACCCGGTCGCATGCGCGGCGGCGGTGGCGGTGATGGACACCATGGGCGACCTGCTGCCCCACGCCCGGGCGCTCTCCGCCCACGGCTTCGAACGGCTCCACAAGATGAAGGAGACCCACCCGACGATCGGCGACGTCCGTGGAATCGGTTTGATGATGGGCATCGAGTTGGTCACCGACCAGGAGACCCGCCACCCGAGCAAGCTCGCCTTTCAGCACCTCCACCGGTATTGCCTGGAGCGCGAAGCGGTGATCATCGAATGTGGCCCCGACGGCAACGTCGTCCGTTTCATCCCGCCACTGGTCACCACCATGGATGAACTGGACTGGGCGATCGACCTGATGGATGAGGCCCTCACCGACTACGAGGCGGGCGGCGCCGCCGGCGAGATCCTGGCGGACTCCTTCGTCGACGGCTGAACGAACGCGAAACCGCCCCGGTTCGTGGCCGGGGCGGTTCAGAGCGTCACTTGCGCTTGTGCCGGTTCGCCTTGATGCGCTTGCGGTACTTGTGCTTCGACATCTTCTTGCGACGCTTCTTGATCAACGAACCCATGAATCAAATCCTCTGAGAGCCCTAGGGGGTGATGGGCATAGCTTGGCGGGCGATTCGCTCCGGGTCAAAACGCGCCTCGCCCGGCCACGTCGAGAAGGCGCACCACGCCGTCGTCGCCCAACCGTCGTTCCAGCGCGGAGACCACCTGGTCGACACGCTCGACGGTGACGAGGGCGAGGACAGACGGACCTGCCCCCGACCAGCAGGCGTGGACTGCCCCCCCACCGCGAGCGGCCGAGATGAGACCGGCGACATCGGGTCTGAAACGATTGCGCGGCTCCTCGTGCAACTCGTCACCGGCGGCCCCGGCCAAGAGGGCTTCGTCCCCCACCTCAAGACCCATCAGCAAGGCCGAAAGCCGGCCCAGAGAACGCACCACCACATCGGTGGAATACACCCCCGGGAGCCGCTGCCTGGCCTCGGATGTCGGGAAAGGTCGATGAGGCACGGCCAGCACCGGTCGGAACCTCCCGTTCCATGGGAGGCGATGTGGTCGTCCACCACCGTCGACCACAACGAAGCCGCCGAAGACGGCCGCCGCGGCGTTGTCCGGATGACCCTCCAGTTCGCTCACCAACCGGAAGAGATGATCGGGGGTCGGCTCCTCGCCAACCGCCCGCAACCCGGCCAGAGCCCCGGCGGCGTAGGCCGCCGAGGACGAACCGAGCCCCCGACCGAGGGGAATGGCGTTGTCGACAGTCAACCGCAGCGGACGGTCGGCGCCTACCGCCACCCTGGCGGCGGCCAGGACGCCGTCGTCGGCCCCTTCGTCGGGGCAGTCGTCCGACTGATGCGTGACAGACCAAGCACTCGCCGGCTCCGCCTCCACCCGGCAACGCAACTCCAGGGCCAGTGCGAGCACGTCGAAGCCCGGCCCGAGATTGGCGGACGAGGCGGGAGCGGAGGCCTCAGCCACGCGCCGGTCGGACGGGATCGAGAGCGCCGATTCGCCGGCGACGACTGACAGACATCGGGCGAGTGTAGAAAGGGATCAGACGGCCAGTTCCCGGGTTTCGAGGCGCTGGACCTCGCCGCCGATGGCGATCCTCCCCGGCGACCAGTCGAGCAGGATCGATGAGGGGGAACCGACCTCGTCCCCCTGGTACACGGTGATCGATCCAGTCGCCATCCCCAAGGTGGACAGGACCCGGGCGAGCGCTACTGCCGCGCTCCCGGTGGCAGGATCCTCATCCACCCCGAGGGCGGGCGCAAAGAACCGTGCCTTGACGTCGTGTGATCCTTCGACCCACGCCCAGACGTAGGTGTCGGTGGGGACGAATGCGGCCTGGGTGGCCACCACCTCGGCGGCGGAGGCGAGTTGCATGATGGTGTAGGTGATCGGCATATCGACGGCGAAGGTCGACACGGGTGAGAAGGCGATCGGAGGGTCGACTGCTCGAAGCGGTTGGTCATCCCCACATTCGACCCACATCGTGTCTGCCGAACGACGGTACGAGACCTCACCCACCTCGCACCGGATCCGACCGGGACCGCCCGGACCAAGCACCGAGAGAACCCAGGCCGCCCCGACCAACGGGTGACCGGCAAAGGGCAGTTCCAGGGCGGGGGTGAAGATGCGGACGACCGGAAGGCCCCCCTGCCGCCAGTCGACGAAGATCGTCTCCGAGAAGCCGAGGTCGGTGGCGATCGACTGCATCGTCACATCGGGAAGACCGCTCACATCGGTCACGACCCCGAGCAGATTGCCCCCCGCTCCCTGTCGGGTGAACACCGAGAGGACGTAACAGTGCCGCACGTGGCCAAGCCTAGAGAGGGCGCGAGTCGCGTCACGCGTCCTGCGCCATCGGCTATCGGCTATCGGCTATCGGCCAGGCGCGGTTCAAAGTTCAAAGTTCAAAGTCGAAGTTCCAACCTTCAACTTTCAACCTGCACCCTTGAACCCTCAACCCTCGTTGATCGTTGATCGTTGATCGTTGATCGTTCTTCCTTCTTCCTTCTTCCTTCTTCCTTCTTCCTTCTTCCTTCCTCCTTCTTCCTTCCTCGTTCATCGTTCATCGTTCCTCGTTGGAGCTACCGTCCCCCCCGATGACCGACATCCTTGGACTCGACTCGCTGGTGGCCCAGATGGTGCTCGGGTTGGGGGCGGCGCTGCTGTTGGGGAACGGGTTCGCCTGGTTCAAGGAGCGGCGGGGAGAGCGACCGGCCGGAGAGACCGGTCAGTTCCATCGAGGGCGCGCCGCCTTCCTGATGGTCGTCGGGGTGCTGATGGTGGCGTGGGGGCTTGGATCGTTGCTGGCCTGAGACTGCGGTGGTTCCCGAGCGGGGCAACGGGCGCCGGGCGGCGGGGTGAGGGAGCGGGTGAAGGGAATCGAACCCTCACTCCGAGCTTGGGAAGCTCGTGTTCTGCCATTGAACTACACCCGCACGGTGAAGAAGGGGGAGGCTACCAAAGGACCGGGCCGGCGTCGAAGGCGGCATCCTCCCAGGCCCGGTTCACCGGCGGTTAGGATCTCGCCTCGCATGGTGCCCCAGTGATCTTCTCGGACCGCAGCATCGAAGAAGCGATCGAGGCCGGACGCATCGAGATCGACCCATTCGAGCCGAGTTACGTCCAGCCGTCGAGCATCGATTTGCGGGTCGACTCCGCCTTCCGGGTGTTCGAGAACCATCGATACCCGTATATCGACCCGCGGGCGCCGCAAGAGGATCTCACCAAGCTGATCGAGGTGCCGGCGGGCGAATCCTTCGTCCTCCATCCCGGCGAGTTCGTGCTGGGCGCGACGCTGGAGCGGGTCAGGTTGGGAGACGACATCGTCGCCCGGCTCGAGGGGAAGTCGAGCCTGGGGCGTCTGGGGCTGCTCATCCACTCGACGGCCGGGTTCGTCGATCCCGGGTTCAACGGTTACCTGACCCTCGAGCTGTCCAACGTCGCCAACCTCCCGATCGCCATCTACCCGGGTATGAAGATCGGACAGATCAGCTTCTATCAGATGACGACCGCCGCCAACCACCCCTACGGCTCCGGCCAGGTCGGCTCCAAGTATCAAGGACAGCGCGGTCCCACCCCGAGCCGAAGTCACGTCGACTTCGAACGCTGAAATCGCTCAAGTTTTCGGCCTGGGTGCCGATGAGAGAGGTACAACCAAACACCGCCCGCCCTCTCTCTCGGAGCCCCTTCCTCCGAATCTCTCTCCCCGCATGCGGACGGTGCGTAGAGGAAAGCGATCTCCGGATCGCTTTCCTCGCGTCCGGGGTCCGTGCCGCAGAATCTCAGTCGCGACCGAGGTCGGAGAACTTGGTGAACTCGGGCATGAACGTCATCTTGACGGTCCCCACCGACCCCGCCCGGTGTTTGGCAACCACCACCTCGGCGATTCCGCGCTCGTCGGAGCCCTCGTTGTAGTACTCGTCCCGGTAGATGAACATGACGATGTCGGCATCCTGCTCGAGCGAACCCGACTCTCGCAGGTCGCCCAGCCGTGGTCGCTTGTCTTCCCGGCTCTCCAGGTTCCGGTTGAGCTGGGAGACGGCGAGGATCGGCACCTCCAGCTCTCTGGCCAGGTTCTTGAGGGAACGTGAGATCTCGGCGATCTCCTGCTGGCGGTTCTCGCGCAGCGAGCCTTGCATGAGCTGGATGTAGTCGACCACGATCAGACCCAGTCCATGGGCGCGTCGGAGTCGACGGCACTTGGCCCGAATGTCGGTCACTGTCACAACCGGTGAGTCGTCGACGAAGACGGGAGCGTTGTAGAGCTTGCCGGCGGCGTCGGTCAGACGTGGCCAGACCGCCTCGCCGAGCTGGCCGCTCCTGAGCTTCATCGAGTCGATCCGGGCGGTGGAGCACAACATGCGAGTGGCGACTTCCTCCTTACCCATCTCGAGCGAGAAGATCGCCACCGGTTTGCCCTCCAGCGCCACGTTGGTGGCGATGTTGAGCGTGAGGGCGCTCTTCCCCATCGCCGGGCGGGCGGCAATGATGACGAGGTTGGCAGGGTGAAGCCCGGTGAGCTTGCGATCGAGATCGCGAAAACCGGTGGAAAGGCCACTGATGTCAGATCCCCGAGCCTCCAGTTCCTCCAGTTCCTCCAGCGTCGAGAAGAAGATCGGGCCGATGGGTTGCATCGAATCCTTGACCTTGCGCCCCGCCACCCCGAGCACGGTCTGCTCGGCTCGGTCGATGACCAGATGGATCTCGTCGTCGAGGCGCATCGCCATGTCGGTGATGGATGAGCCGGCCCTGATGAGCGAGCGCCGCTGGCTGTGCTCCTCGACGATCCCGGCGTAGTAGTCGACGTTGGAGGCGGAGGGGACGATGTCAAGCAAACGGGTGATGGCGGAGATCCCGCCGATACGGTCGAGCTCCCCGGTGCGACGGAGTTCCTCGGAGACGGTGATGGCGTCGATAGCCTGGTTCCCGTTGTAGAGAAGGCGCATCGCCCGGAAGATCGCCTGATGGGCCGGCCGGTAGAAGTCCTCCGGCTCCAGTTTGTCCATCACCTCGTTGGCGGCGTCTTCGGACAGGAGGATGGCGCCGAGAACCGATTCCTCCGACTCGACCGACTGAGGAGGGACCCTGCCCTCCCACCGCTCATCCCTTCTTTCTGTCACTGCGGTCACAGCCGGTCTCCTCTCCACATGACAGGTCTATCGAAAGCCTCTGACGAAAAAGTGCCCCGGTCGATGTCCGGGGGAAGTGGGGTCACCGTAGCCCTCGGTGGGCCAGCGCGAAAACCCACATCTCATCGCGCTTTCGCGACTCTGATCGAAGAAGAGCGGCCCCCCGGAGGGGGCCGCTCTTCAAGGTTGTGGACGCCTGCCCGTCAGGCGGGAATCACGTCGAGAGTGACGGGGAACTCGACCTCGGGATGCAGTTTCACCCACACCTCGTGCAGGCCGATGGCCTTGATCGGCTTGCGGATGTCGAGGAACTTGCGATCCAGTTCGACACCGGTGAACTTGCGGATTCCTTCGACGATGTCGGCGGATCCGATCGAGCCGTAGAGCTTGCCTTCGTCGCCGGCCTGGGCAGCCAGCACCACCCGGGTTCCGATCAACTGACTGGCGACCCGGTTGGCTGCCTCCCGCGCCTTGCGCTCCGTCTCGAGACGGGCGGCTCGCAGGGCCTCGGCCTTGGCCATGGCGCCCTCGCTCGCCTTGATCGCCTTGTGGCGGGGAAGCAAGAAGTTGCGGGCGTACCCCTCGGAGACCTCGACGACATCACCCTTCTTGCCCAACTCCGCCACGGTATCGATGAGGATGAGCTTCATCGGTGGGTCCCGACGTACGGAAGCAGCGCCATCTCCCGGGCGACCTTCACCGCGTTGGCCATCTCCCGCTGGTGACGCGGGCAGTTGCCGTTGACACGGCGGGCGCGGATCTTGCCGCGGTCGGAGATGTACCGACGAAGCACGGCGACGTCCTTGTAGTCGATCCACTCGGACTTCTCCTGGCAGAAGGCACACACCCTCCGCTTCATCCGCCGTCCCCCGCGAGCGGGTCCGCTCGACTGTTCGGGCCGGCGCCTGCGCTGCTTCTTGAGCGCGGAACTGTTGTTGCTGCTACGAGCCATTGAAACGTCTTCCTCTCGATCTAGAACGGGGCTTCGTCTGGCCCGTAGTCCTCACGGGCCACCGGCCCGGGAGGAGGCGAGCCGGCACCGGCGAAGTCACCGCTGCGGCTGGTCTTGGACACGTTGGCGGTCGCCCAGCGCAGGCTGGGGCCGACCTCGTCGATGGCGATCTCGACCACCGAGCGCTTGTCGCCGTCCGGGGTCTCCCAGGATCGCTGCTCGAGGCGCCCGACCATGATGACCCTGGCTCCCTTCTGCAGGGACTCGGCCACCGATTCGGCCTGCTCGCGCCAGACGGTTCCTCCGAAGAATCCGGTCTCCTCCTGCCAGTCGCCGTTGTTGTCTCTCCAGCGCCGGTTGACAGCCAGCCGGACCTTGGCCATTGGTACCCCCGAGGGGGTGAAACGAAGCTCGGGATCCTCGACGAGGTTTCCGATCAGTGTGACGGTGTTGGTGGACATGGTGCATCTCCTCTCAAGATTTCCCCACCGGGTCAATATGTCAGAAAGGTCCGACATATTGCAGGGGGGATCAGCCTCCCGGTCGAACCACCTTGTGGCGGACCACCGAATCGGCGATTGAGAGCATCCGGTCGAGCTCGTCGACGGCGGCGGGTTCGCCCTCGAATCCGATCACGGAGTAGAAGCCCTCGTTCACGTGTTTGATCTCGTACGAGAAGCGGCGCTTCCCCCAGAGATCGGTCGATGTGACCTTCGCCCCTTGCTCGGCGAGAAACGATTCGATCCCGGCCAGCAAGGCCCGGATCTCGTCTTCGCCGAGCTCGGGCCGATGAATCGTCATCAGCTCGTAGCTGCGCAT
The DNA here is from genome assembly GCA_036745195.1 of Actinomycetota bacterium. Taxonomy (GTDB): domain Bacteria; phylum Actinomycetota; class Acidimicrobiia; order Spongiisociales; family ZC4RG35; genus JBFHRE01. The sequence goes on from DAIOGO010000001.1 coordinate 12,953, forward strand.
GTTGTCTGGTTCCTCCTGTGGACATCCACGGGTTCGTGGAAGGCCCCGCCTCGTGGACGGAGCAGGGGCGGGATCAACGCCTTCTAGGCTGTCGATCAGGGTTCGGCGGGAGTGTATCGGAACGGCCGCCGGAATGAAAAAGGGCGCTCGACGAAGCCGCCGGCCACCGAGCCGGCGCTCAGAAGGGCAGTTCGACCCAGAAGCAGGCCCCACCCAGTTCTTCCGACCGGCGGTATCCGGCCGTGCCGTCGTGGGCCTCGGCCAGTGCCTTGACGATCGACAACCCGAGCCCCGATCCGGGAATCGAGGCATTCAAACGATGCTCGCCACGCTCGAAGCGTTCCCAGATCAGGTGCTCGTACTTGAGCGTGACCCCCGGCCCGTCGTCGTGCACCTCGAGCAACCGATCGTCACCGTCGCGACGAGCGACGATCAGGATGCGACCGTTGCCGTATCGCTGGGCGTTGGAGAGAAGGTGGACCAGGATCTGGAGCAACCGGTTGCGATCGGCGGAGAAGGCCAGGAATGGCTCGACCCTCGCTTTGACGGGGAGCGGACCGGAGTTGACATCGAACACCGCCCGGATGGCGTCGGCGATGAGCTGTTTGCCATCATGCTGGCTCTTGCGGATCTCGATCTCGTCCAGGTTGTTCCTGGCAAGCGCCACCATGTCCACCACCGCGTGGGAGAGGTGGTTCGCCTGGGAACGAATGATCGACACCAACTCGCGTTTCTCTTCGTCACCGATCGATTCCCAGTCGTCGTCCATGATGTCCGAGAACCCGGCCACCGCCGTGAGAGGGGTGCGCAGCTCGTGTGACAGCGAGGCGAGCAGTTGATCGCGTTCCGCCTCGACCAACTCCCTGGTCTCCCTGATCGAAATGGCCTGACGCACGATCACCGCGGCGGTGATCCCCAACGCCGTCCACGACAGCAGCGCCAGCGAGTCCAGATCGAGGGCGAGCACCCGCCAGAAGAACAGCCCGAAGACTCCCACCACCCAGGTGTAGGGAACCAGCAACTTCCACAAGGATGGTCGCACCATTGCCACCTCGCGCCTGGCCACCGGACGGCGCAGGTGCCAGGCGGTCACGCCATACATGGCGTACCCGAGCACCCAGACTGCGTCTGGCCAATCACCGGCGCTGTACCCGGTGGTGTGTTCCATCACCGGGAAGGCCACATCGGCGGCCAGGGCGAACCCGAGGGCGACGAGCAGCGCCGCCAGGCGAGGGTCTCGCCGGTAGGGGCTGCGGCGAAGCAAGGCAATGATGATCGCCGCCATCACGAAGACGTCGAGCAGCGGATAGGCGAGACCCACCACTCGCTCCGCCGACAGGTCGGCCTCGGCGAGGAACTCGCTGACGGACTGGTCCCAGATCAGGACGGCGAACGCCACCGAGCCGACCAGAGCATCGAGCGAGACCCTCGCCGCCGAGTAGCGGGAACCGGTCAGGTGGGGAAGACCGAGGATGCCGAGGGTGATCAAGGGATACGCCGCCAGTTCGAAGAAGTCGTGGGGGCCGGGGGACACCGGCTCGCGACCGAGTCCCAACTCGATCACGCTCCAGGCGACTTCACCGAAGAAGGATGCGGTGATGCCGGCCGTGATCAGCCCCCAGGAGCGTCGCTCGACGGCGGGAAGCCTGCGAAGGGTGAACGCCATCAGCACGACCACCGGGAACAACGCCAGCGGCATTCCGATATCGCTCACCAGCAGTGGCCAGCGGCTTTCCTCGGGGAGCCCCACCAAAGTGAGGGCCACCACCGCCAGCGCCAGGCCGATCTGGAGGACATTCACGCCATCGGCCACCCGGCGCCACCCGGCCGGCCTCCCGGGCGGATCAACGACGGGCGCGACCACCCGCTCGGCGGTGATCGGAGCCGGAATGGTGTCAACGGTCATGGCCTGCCCACGCAGCTACTGTCGGCAGGCCCGCCCCGAACTTGAGCCGGTTTCAACCGCCCAGGATCAGGCGTTGCGGGGCAGCCGCCTCGCCCATCGTCCCTGCCGGCATCTCGAGGGCGTAGCGGAACCCGCTGGCGGCGCCGTACAACGGGCACGGTTCCTCCCGACAGGGGTTCATCTCGAGGCGGTCGACCTCCACCCCGTCATCGCCGAAGAAGGCGATTTCGAGCGGGATGAGGGTGTTGCGCATGACGAAGTCGACGGTCACCTCGGCATCGAACACGAACAACATCCCGTCCAGATCACCCAGGTCGCTCACCTCCATCAGGCCGCGCGAACGCAGCTCCGGGGTGTCGGCGACGGCCACGAGCAACGGCTGCTGACCGAGCAGAACCCTGTCGACGGCGAACCCGACGACATCACCGGTCGCCGGCGCCGGGGTGGCGACCGGCCCGGTCGCGCTCGGTTCGGACACGACGGATACCGCAGGGGTGGAGGGGAACGACGGCTCGGGGGTCGGGACCGGACCTGCCGAACCTCCACAGGCGGCGATCAGTAGGCAAATGGGAGCAAGAACTCTGATTTCGTCTCACCCTGGAGAAAGGCGGCGGCAGCATCGTCGGCCATGTGGTAGATCTCCGCCTCGGCCGGAAACAGACCCTGGCGGACATCGTCGGCAAACCGTTCCAGAGCGGCAACCGCCTGATCGCCCAGATCGGCGTAGGAACGGACGAACTTCGGATATCGGCCCGATCCCAAACCGAGGACGTCGTGAAAGACCAGGACCTGACCGTCGGTGCCGGCACCGGCTCCGATTCCGATCGTGGGAACACCGACCGAGGCGGTGACGGTGTCGGCCACGACATCTGGGATGCCTTCGAGAACGATCGCGAACACCCCTGCCGCCTCCAGCGCCTTGGCGTCCTCGACGAGCCCGTGGGCGGCCTCCAGATCGCGACCCTGGACCTTGAAGCCGCCCATGGAGTTGATCGACTGGGGGGTCAACCCGAGGTGGCCCATCACCGGGATCTCGGCGGCGATGAGAGCCTCGATCATGTCGATCCGCTTGCGACCGCCTTCCACCTTGACCGCCTCGGCGCCACCCTCCTGCACCAGCCGGCCGCCGTTGTGGATGGTCTCCTCGCGGGAAACGTGAAAGCTCATCCAGGGCATGTCGACCACGATCAGGCTGTGCGGTTTGGCCCTGGTGACGGCAGCGGCGTGGAGCACCATCATCTCGACGGTGACACCGAGGGTGGTATCCAACCCGTGGACCACGTTGCCCACCGAGTCACCCACGAGGATGATGTCGATCCCGGCGGCGCCGGCGATGCGAGCGGAGGGGTGGTCGTAGGCCGTGACCATCGTCAGTTTCTCGCCGCCTTTGCGGGCGAGAACGGCCGGGACCGTGACTTTGGGCCGGGCCGGGGGGGCGGGGCGACTGTCCATCGTGTGCATCCTCTCTCCCCACCCGTTGCCGGGTTGAGGGACTGGAACCGGTTTGGCGACGCCCTCCCGACCTTGGCCGCCCCGGTTGGGTCGCCCGTGTCGGACGTCGGAGCAACAGTGTAACCGGGGACACGGACTCGGTCAGCGGGCTATCTCCGGGGCGACCCGTCCCGCCAGGTAATACAGGTTGGCCGGATCGGGAACGTCGAGGCGCTCCGGGGCCTCGAATCCGGACCGGACGAGCAGATCGGTGAGGGCGGCGGGGTGGAGTCCGAGGTTTCCCAGCCCCAGCCCGTCTTCTGTCGACAGCCCGGAGGAGAGACAGGACACGAGGGAGAGCCCGTAGGCGAGGGCGAGAAGCGGGTTCTTCCGGTCGCGTTCGAAGTCGCCGGTCGACCTGATCTCCTTGATCAACACCATCCCGCCCGGAGCCAGGTGATCGAGGATCGAGGCCAGCACCAGGTCGGGGCGAGGCATGTCGTGCAGGCAGTCGAACACCAGCACGAGGTCGAAATCGCCTTCCAGCTCCTCCACCGACCCGACCACGAACTCCAGGTTCGACCGGCCTCCGGTGCGGCTCACGGCCCGTTCGATGGCGTGCCGGGACGGGTCGACACCGGTCACACTGCAAGCAGGAAACGAGGTGGCGATCGTCTCCGCCGCCACCCCCGCCCCGCACCCGACATCGGCCACCCGGATTCCGTCCGCCAATCGCTCGAGCAGCCCGGGGACGCGCGACAGCACCAACGGTACCAAGCCGGCCCGATTGAACGGGCCGGTCATCCTTTCCAGGGCGACCGTAGTTTCGGGGCCGAGATCGTCGTAGAGCATCCCCCGTCCGGTCACCATCAGCCGGGACACCGCCTCCACCAGTTCGGTCGGATGACTTCCCCCAAAGATCCCGGCGGCGAAGAACAGCGACCGCTCCTCCTCCGCCATCACCCACGCCCCGGCTTCGGGAAGCTCGAACCGCCCATCGGTGTGGTCCACCAGGCCGGCGGCGGCCATGCCGTGGAGCCATTCTGCCAACGGCCGCGACGCCAGACCGAGCCGCCCGGCCCATTCCCCGGCGGTGGCCGATCCCTGATGAGCCATCCGCCGGAAGATGCCCAGCCGGTCACCCACCTCCACCATCAACCCCACCAACTGGCCCTGCTTGGCCATCCACACCTTGAGGGAGTAGGCCTTGAGCGTTTCGAGATCGGGGGTCACTCGCAGAAGGTAGCGCAGGTAGCCTCGCGCCGACATGCCGAAACAGAACATCACGATGAGCGGAGAGGAGGTGGCGGAGCTTCTCGAAGCGGCCACCCATCTCCAGGTCGCCACCAATGGCGCCGACGGGTATCCGCACCTGACCACGCTCTGGTTCGTCGTCATGGATGGTCTCATCACCTTCCGTTCGTTCACGAAGTCGCAGCGAATCGTGAACCTGAGTCGCGACCCCCGTTTGACGGTGCTCGCCGAGCGGGGCGGGAGCTACGACGAGCTGACCGGGGTGATGATCAAAGGGCATGCCCAACTCCATCGCGACGATGCCCTGGTCCTCGAGGTCTATCGAAGGGTGATGTCCAAGATGGAGCGCATCGAGGCGGAGCCGACGGCGGTCGAGCAGATGTTCGGGAGGTTCGCCTCCAAAAACACGGTCGTCCAGGTCGAGCCGCTGGCGGTGGTGAGCTGGGACCACTCCAGACTCGCCGGCGGGTACTGAACCGACGCCCGGCCCCGGGGTGAAGGTGCGGCTGCCGCCGACATCCCGGTACGGGGGCACTAGGTTTCGGGGTGATGCCAGACAGACTCCGCAACCACCGCAGCGCCTTGTGCGCCACCATCGGCCCCGATGCCATCGCCATCGTCCCGGCCGGACGGCAGACGATCCGCAACGACGACGTAGAACATCCCTTTCGCCAGAACTCGGACTTCTTCTACCTGACCGGGTTCTCGGAACCGGATGCGGTGGCGGTATTCACCCCCGGCCATGAGGACGGGGAGTTCCACCTCTTCGTCAACCCCCGGGACAGGGAAACCGAGATCTGGAGTGGGTATCGCGAAGGTGTGGAAGGGGCGCTACAACTGCACCAGGCCGATACCGCCCACCCCCTCGCCGACCTCGACAAGGTGCTGACCCGACTGATGATCGGCCGCCAGGCCCTGTACTACACCGCCGGTGGACTCCTCGACGACAGGGTCACCCGCCTGCTGACGGTGGCCCGCAATCACAGACGCCGGTTTGGCGGGCAGTCACCCAGCCAGGTGATCGATCTTTCCGGGGTGATCGCCGAGATGCGCCTCTTCAAGAGCACATCGGAGATCGAGAGCCTGCGGGCCGCCTGCGAGTTGTCGGCCGAGGGGCATCGCGAAGCGATGCGGTTTGCCCGACCCGGTCTGTACGAATACCAGGTGCAGGCGGCGATGGAGTACATCTGGCGCGAGGGCGGGTCACCGCGCAACGGCTACCCCTCGATCGTGGCCTCCGGGCCCAACGCCATCATCCTCCACTACACCGACAACGACCGCCTCATCGAGGACGACGACCTCATCCTCATCGACGCCGCCGCCGAGGTGGACTACTTCTCGTCCGACATCACCCGCACCTTCCCGGCCGGTGGTCGCTTCACCGCACCGCAGCGAGCCGTGTATGACGTGGTGCTCGCCGCCCATCACAATGCCATCAGGGACTGCCGGCCCAGGATGACCATCCGCGACGTGCACGACACCGCCCGCCGGATCCTGACCGAAGGGATGGTCGATCTGGGCCTGCTCCCGTCCGGGGTGGAGGAGTCCCTGGCCATGCATCTCTATCGGGAGTTCTTCATGCACGGGACCAGCCACTGGCTGGGACTGGACGTCCACGACGCCGGCAACTACCGGACGGCGGACGGCCACCGGGCCCTGGCGCCGGGGATGGTGCTCACCGTCGAACCGGGCATCTACATCGCCCCCGACCGGCCCGAGGTCGAGTTCACCCTTCTCGAATACGACCTGGATGCCTGGACGGAGCGAAGGATCCTCGAGGGAGCGGAGGCGGCTCGCAAGCTCGAGGCCGCCGCCAGAGCCGGGGCCGAGACGGTCGTCCACACGATCCCTGAGGAGTTGCTCGGCATCGGGATCCGAATCGAGGACGACATCCTCATCACGGCCGAGGGTCATGAGAACCTGTCGGCGCTGGTTCCTTCCGACCCGGACAAGGTCGAGCATCTGTGCGCCGAGAGGAGCTGGCTCGAGCGGGCCTGATGCCGTCGGACCGGGAGGCTCAGGCCGCCGGAACCACCTTGGTGACGATCACGAGGAAGTGGATGAGGGCTGCCGCCACCACCATTACATGGAACAACTCGTGGTAGCTGAACACCCGGGGGACGATCCGAGGCCATTTGGTCAGCATGAAGACCATGCCCACGGTGTACAACAACCCTCCGACCCCGATCCACAGGACGGTGTCGGCCCCCAAGGCCTTGCCGATCTGAAACATCGGGAGCACCCCGGCCCAGCCCATCGCCGACTGGATCGTCACCGAGGGACCCAGGCGAATCCGCCGTTCCGACACTTTGACGATGATGCCGGTGACGGCTGCCATCCACAGCACCACGAGTGAGGCGGTACGCCAGGCACCCTGGAGAGCAACAACGGCAAAGGGAGTGAAACTCCCCGCCACCACCAGGAAGATGGCGGAGTGGTCGAGTCGGCGCAGCCGGTCCTTCCAGCGATCGCTCCACGGAACCGAGTGGTAGAGGCTCGAGGTGGTGAACAGCGCCACCAGGCTGGCTCCATACACGACCAGGGCGATCCGGACGCCGACTCCGACATCGCCGATCGCCGCCAGCACCACCAACCCGACGAGGGAGGCGATAGCCGCCGATCCGTGTAAGAACCCCCGAACCGGGTTCTGCATCTTCCCGAGTGTGACCCTGCTCATTCCTACCTGTTCGAGGGTATATCGACTTGAGCCTACGCCGGATTGACCCCTAACCCACCGTCGACCCCTTCCGCGGGTGTTGCCGGCTCCCCGTGTCGGTAGCTGGAGGCCACCCCGACTAGCGTCAGAGCCGTGAGGGAATCTCTCAGGATCGCCAACTGCTCGGGCTTCTTCGGAGACCGGCTGGCGGCCGCCCGCGAAATGGTCGACGGTGGGCCGATCGACGTGTTGACCGGCGACTACCTGGCCGAGCTGACCATGGCGATCCTCTGGAAGTCCCGCAGCAAGGATCCGGAGGCGGGATACGCCGGGACCTTCCTCACCCAGATGCAGGACGTTCTCGCCACCTGTCTGGAACGGGGCGTCCGCGTCGTGTCCAACGCCGGCGGGCTCCAACCGGGGGCACTGGCGAGGCGCATCGAGACCCTGGCCGGGGAGCAGGGGCTGGCGCCGGTGGTGGGGGTGGTGGATGGCGATGACGTCCTCGACCGGCTGGAGGCGTTCCAGCAGGCAGGACACGACCTCGCCCACATGGACACCGGCCGCACCCTGGCCGAGGCCCGGGTTCACCCGGTGACGGCCAACGCCTACCTGGGGGGTTGGGGGATCGCCCGGGCCCTCGATCTGGGCTGCGACGTGGTGGTGACCGGGAGGGTGACCGACGCCGCCCTGGTGATCGGACCGAGCGCGGCCCATTTCGGATGGGATCGTCGTGACTGGGACCGGCTGGCGGGGGCATTGGTGGCCGGTCACATCATCGAATGCGGGGCCCAGACCACTGGAGGCAACTACAGCTTCTTCCAGGAGGTGCCCGGCCTCGACCATGTCGGCTTCCCGCTGGTGGAGATGCACGAGGACGGGACCTTCGTCGTCACCAAACACCCGGGAACCGGCGGTCTCGTCTCGGTGGGAACGGTCACCGCCCAACTCCTGTACGAGATCGAGGGAGTCCGGTATCGGAACCCCGATGTGACCGCCCGCTTCGACACCATCCGCCTCATCCCGGACGGGCCCGACCGGGTGGCGGTGTCCGGCATCAAGGGTGAGCCTCCTCCCCCCACCACCAAACTCGCTCTCAATCATCTCGGCGGGTTCAAGAACTCGATGACATTCGTGCTGACCGGTCTCGACATCGAGGAGAAGGCGACTGCGGTGGAAGCGGCGTTGTGGGCCGCGGTTGGCGGCAGGCAGACATTCGCCGACACGGCGGTCGAGTTGATTCGCAGCGATCGGCCCGATCCCAACAGCAACGAGCACGCCATGGCCACCCTCCGGGTGACGGTGAAGGACCAAGACCCGGGCAAGGCCGGACGGGCGTTCTCCCGGGCGGCGGTGGAACTGGCGCTCGCCCACTACCCCGGCTTCTTCGTCACCACTCCCCCGGGGGAAGCCAGTCCCTACGCGGTGTACTGGCCGGCACTGGTACCGGCCGAGTTGATCGATCACCGGGTCACGGTCGGTTCACACACCGAGTTGGTCCCTCACGTGACAGAACCGCGGGACGAAGCGGACCTCCCCGAGCCGGCGCTCCCGCCTGTCGCCGGTGGAGAAACCGTGGAGACCGCCCTCGGCCGGCTGATCGGCGCCCGCTCCGGCGACAAGGGGGGAAACGCCAATGTCGGGGTGTGGATCGAGTCCGACGAGGGTTTTGCCTGGCTGGCCGGGTTCCTCGACGTCGAACGGTTCCGTTCGCTGTTGCCCGAAACCCGTCCCCTCCCGGTCGATCGATACGTGTTCCCCAACCTGCGGGCCATCAACTTCGTAGTGCGGGGACTGCTCGGAGAGGGTGTCTCGTCCTCGACCCGGGTCGATCCGCAGGCGAAGTCCCTCGGCGAGTACCTGCGGGCCAAGCTGGTGCAGGCGCCTCGGGCCTTCCTTCGTGACCCACCCGGCCGCCCTAACATTTGAGTTGAATGGCGAAGCCGAGCGCTCTCCTCTACAAGCTCTACGAGGACCGGCTGCTCGCCGGTCTGGACCGGACCCGCTTCCCCGGCCACATCGGGATCATCCTCGACGGACACAGGCGGTATGCCCGCACCGAAGGGCTGGCCACCTACACCGACAGTTATCGGGCCGGGATGCGGCGATTCGAAGAGTTCCTGGGCTGGGCCGAAGAACTCGAGATCCCCGCCATCACCGGCTGGCTGCTCTCCCGGGAAAACCTCGACCGACCCGCCGACGAGCTCGAGCCCTACTTCGACGTCCTCATCGAGCTGTTCGGCCGGCTACCCGCCCCCTGTCACACCCACGGCCTCCGGCTCAAGTTCGTCGGCAGCCTCGATCTCCTCCCCGATCGGGTGGTGGCCGCGGCCAAACGAGCCGAGGAGGCCTGTTCCGAGGGAGACCGGCGCCTGACCATCGCCATGGGTTACGGGGGCCGCCAGGAGATCACCGACGCGGTGCGAGACCTGGTGAGCGATCTGGCGACCGCCGGGGTGACGGCCGACGAGATGGCGGGCCAGATCACGGCGGAGGCGATCGGCCGGAACATGTACGCCCCCGATCTTCCCGATCCCGATCTCCTGATTCGGACCAGCGGCGAGTCGCGGTTGTCCGGCTTCCTGCTCTGGCAGTCCGCCTACTCCGAGTTCGCGTTCGTCGACGTCTACTGGCCCGCCTTTCGCCGGGTCGATTTCCTGCGGGCACTCCGCGACTACACCAGGCGCGATAGGCGCTTCGGCCGGTAGCCGGCGAGCGCCCGCCGGGGGTAAACCCTCCACCGGCCGGACGAGTGTGTGCAGTGAAGAAAGGAACCACCGTGCGAACCTCGACCCTCGTTGTCGCTCTTGGCCTGACCCTCGCCGGATGTGGCGGAACCGCATCCACGACCCAGACCACTCAGGTACCCACCACCGCCGCCCCCACGACCCAGTCACCGAGCACGACCCAGGCCGGGGGGCCCCGATTCGATCTCGACCACGTCTTCTTCATGGAGGATTCCGGTGGAACCGACTTCCGCATCCCCCCCTTCCTCGTCTCGGTGTACCGCGAGATGGAGCAGGCGACCGCCGCCGAAGTGGTCGAGATGCTGATGGCCGGTCCCAATTCCGAGGAGGAGGCGGCCGGAATATCGTCCGCCGTGCCCGAGGTCCCGGTGCTCGGGGTGACCATCTCCGATGGGGTGGCGTCGGTCGATCTCGACAGTTCGTTCGAGGCGGGTGGCGGAACCCTGATGATGGGCTCCCGGCTCGCCCAGCTCACCTGGACCCTGACCGGCCTGGAAGGAGTCGATTCGGTGAGCCTCCTGCTGGATGGAGGGCCGGTCGAGACATTCTCCGGGGAGGGCATCATCCTCGACGGGCCAATGGTCCGCGACGATTTCGTCGACTTGCTCCCGGGCATCCTCGTCGAGCAGCCGGCCTGGGGCGCCCCGGTGGCACCGAACTTCACGATGCGGGGGACCGCGGCGGTGTTCGAGGCCGTGTTCGTCTACACCGTCTCCCAGGACGAATCACTGCTGGTCGATGAGACACCGGCCATGACCGACAACGGTGTCGGCTGGGGCGTCTTCGAGACCGAGATCGAACTCCCCACCGCCACCACCGGGTCGGTGACGCTGGATGTGTGGGAGTACTCGGCCAAGGACGGAACCCCGCAGTCGGAACGCCGGATCCCGCTGACCGTCACAGGGTGAGATCACGCCCGGATCGAACCAACGCGATAACGGCCGCCGGGGGGCGGCCGTTATCGTTGGGCAAACACGGGAGGAGGGGTTGGGCTGAGAACCCTCTCGTGCAAGCCATTCATCGACCGACGGACACAGGACCTTGAGCGATTTCTCGAAGAATCTGGGCGCCCTTCGCACCCATCTACGGACCCACGCCGTCCGGACCGACGGACCGTTCACCCTCCGCTCGGGCGAGATCTCGGACTGGTACATCGACGCGCGCCAGACGACGCTCGACGGGGCCGGAGCCACTCTCGTCGGCGAGGCGATGTTGAACGTACTTCCCCCGTCGATCCACTCAGTCGGGGGAATGACCATGGGGGCCGATCCGATCGCGGTCGCCACCGCAGTGGTAGCGAACCTGAACGAGCGCGCACTGACCGCCTTCTCCATCCGCAAGCAGGTCAAGGACCACGGCACCGGCGGGCGAGTGGTCGGACCGGTACGCCCGGGCGACCTGGTGGCGATTGTGGAAGACACCACCACCACCGGCGGTGCGATCACGGAGGCGATCGAGGCGGCGCGGGAATACGGTCTCGGCGTGGAGATGGCGGTCTCGCTGGTCGACCGGAGCTCCGGGGCCGTGGCGGCCGCCATGGCCGATCAGGGAGTGCGTTATCTGGCGTTGTTCACGCCCGGGGACTTGGGAGTATGACACCCCCGCTCGTCGTCCGTCGCTCGGCCTGGCGCATGTGGGGTGTCTCGCTGCTCGGCGTCCCGATGGTGGTGGCGGGGGTGGACGTGCTCACGACCAACCGGATCACCAACTCGATCCGGGCTCTGGTGTTCGGCGAGAGCAACACCCAGACCCTGGAGGTGCGCGACCGGCTGTGGGCGGGGGCACTGGCGGCAACCGGTCTCATCCTCATCCTGTGGGGGTTGTGGGATCTGATCCGACCGAGGGCGGTGGTGGAGGCAGACCACCGTCGCCTCCGGCTCGAACTGGGGGGACCATTCGCCCGGCCGACCGAGATCAGTTGGGAGAAGGTGGAAGATCTCGGCGCAGGGGTGGTCGATGACGGCGGAACGGAACTCCCGGTCCTGTGGCTGCGACTCAACGACCTCGACCGGATACCGGCCCGTCCCTGGGGGGCGCGCCGGCTCGACGATCACACCCTGGCGGTCCTGGCCATCGACTGGGAGATCGGTGCCCACACCGTGGCCGAGAAATTGGTCGAGATCGCCGTCGACCGGGCCGTCGCCCAGGAAGCCGAAGACGACGGGGGCGGACCGGGGTGAGGCGCATCGGCGCCCACGTGCCCAACGCCCACCCTCTCCAGGAAGCGGCCGCCCGCCAGACCGACGTCATCCAGGTGTTCCTGTCCAATCCGCAGGGATGGCGTCCGCCCGAACCGCGCCCGGATGCGGCCGCGCTGGCAGCCTCGACGGTGGACATCTACGTTCACGCCCCGTACCTGATCAACCTCGTCGCCGAGAACAACCGGGTGCGGATACCGAGTCGCAAGATCCTCCAGGAGACGTGCGACGCGGCTGCCTCGATCGGGGCGCGGGGGGTTGTGGTCCACGGTGGCCACGTAACCGATGGCCCACTGGATGAAGCCTGGCCTCGCTGGCGCAAAGCCCTGGAGCAGCTAGACACGACCGTGCCGGTGCTCATCGAGAACACCGCCTCCGGTGACCGGGCGGCCGCCCGTCGGGTCGACGACCTGGCCAGGCTCTGGCAGGAGATCGGCGACCTCGGACCGGGTCTGGTGCTGGACACCTGTCATGCCTGGGCGGGGGGTGAGCCGCTCGACGACTTGGTGGCACGGGTGATGGCGGCGACCGGGAGGATCGACCTCATCCACGCCAACGACTCCCGCGACCTATTCGACTCGCGCCGGGACCGCCACGCCAACCTGGGGGAAGGCCACATCCCGCCACACCAACTGGCGGCGGTGCTGCGGGGCTGCCAGGCCCCGATCGTCATCGAAACCCCGGGAGACGTCGACGCCCACCGCACCGATCTCGCCTGGATCCACGCCCAACTCGAGTAGGACCCCCAGGCCCGACGTTCAGGTGACCATCCCTCGGGTTGAAGGTTCCAAGTGCCAGGTTCAAAGCCCTTCAGGTGGAACGTTTCAAGTGCCAGGTTCAAAGTCCGGGAACTTGCCACCTGCAACCCTGAACCGGGCGGATGCGCCGGAGTTGACAGGTGACCGTCCTTCGGGTTGAACGTTCCAGGTTCAAAGTCCTTCAGGTTGAAAGTCTCAAGTGCCGGGCGCCTGGTTTGTCTCTCCCTCCGAAGGGGGGGGGGCGTCCGGCGAAGCCGGGAGGGGGCACGGTCCGACGGTGGCCTGACGCGCAATGCGCCATGCGCCATGCGTCTTGCGCCCGGCGACCCGCGCCCGGCCACCGCTACAAAGTGGCCAGCCAAGTTGTGAGGGCAGCGGCGATCGCTTCGCCCGAGTCCTCCTGGATGAAGTGGATTCCGGGCACCGTCACCTCGACCTGGTTGGGCCACGTCCGGCACAGCTCCCGCTGGCGACCGACCAGGATGGATCCCGGCTCGGCGTTCACGAACAACTTGGGAACTTGAGAGGCGGCGAGCCAGTCGGCGTAGCCGGCGACGATGGTGTCGACATCTGCCGGTTGCCCGTCGATCGGGATCTGCCGGGGCCAGGTGAGGGTCGGACGGCGGCCCTCCCCCGGGGTCGCGAAAGGCCGCCGGTACTCGGCCATGTCCGCCTCCGACAGCGGCGACAGAACCGAAGCAGGGAGGATCCGCTCCACGAAGAGATTCCGCTCCAGGATCATCTCCTCCCCCGCCGGGGAGCGGAGCGCCGAGAAGATCGGACGGGCCTTCTCGGGCCAGTCCTCGGCCGTCACCGGGCAGACGATGGTCTCCATGTAGGCCAGACCCGCCACCGCCGACCGGTTGCGGTTCGCCCAGTCGAAACCGAGCGCCCCTCCCCAGTCGTGGACCACCAGGACGACGTCGTTGTCGACCCCCAGCCGGTCGAGCAGTCCGTCGAGGTACCGCCGGTGGTCGACGAAGCGGTACTCGGAGTCGATCTTGGACGAGTCGCCCATTCCGACCAGGTCGGGGATGATGCAGCGCCCCCAATCTGCCACCCGGGGCGCCACCTTTCTCCAGAGGTAGGAACTGGTCGGATTGCCGTGCAGGAACACGATGGGACGGCCGGCCCCCAGTTCGACATACGCCATAGAGGCGTCGTCGACGGTGACGAAGGACTTCTCCCAGACCATCACTCAAGCGTATCGGAGTCGCCACTCGCCCGGCACGCCGCCGGGCGACGTCCCGAGTCGCGAGTCGCGAGTCGCTTGGCTGCCTGGAGGCTGATGCCCGATATCCGATGCCCGACAGCTGCCAGGGCGCATGACGCAAGACGCATGACGCAGGACAATCGGCACAGCCGGGTTCTCTAGGCGCCGGTGGTGAGGGCGTAGCGGAGCGCGGCGATCTGGTCGTGGACCGAGGACACCGATCCACCCCCCATGCTGGCCCGATGCTCGACCGACCAGACGGGATCGATCAGGTCGAGATCGGACCCCCGGAAGGCCAAATCCGCCCCGGCCAGGTCTTCGACGGTGGCATCCGCCAGCACCCGCCCGTCGCCCACCAACCTGGCCACGAGGCGCCCGACCGCCTCGTGGGCGGATCGAAACGGCACGCCCCGCATCACGAGCGCCTCGGCCAGATCGAGGGCCGAAACCCACGACGAGGGCGGCGGCGGTCGGAACTCGGCGTCGTCGATGAGGGCCGTCAGCGCCTCGAGGGTCCCCGCCAGGGTGTCGTCGGCCCGGAACACGTGGACCTTGTCCTCCTGGAGATCCCGGTTGTAGGTGAGCGGAAGCCCTTTCTGCAGGGTCAGCATGGCGACGACGTCGGCGATGGAACCGGCCGCCTTGCCCCGAGCCAATTCGGCGATATCCGGGTTCTTCTTGTGGGGCAGGGCGGAAGAGCCGGTGGTGAAGGAGTCGGAGAACGAGACCCAGCCAAATTCGGTCGTCGACCACAGCACCAGTTCCTCGGCCAGGCGCGACAGGTCCACCATCGTCTGGGCACAACACCAGGTGAACTCGGCGGCGAGGTCACGCGACCCGACCGCATCCATCGAGTTGGCGAACACCACGTCGAAGCCGAGGGCGGTGGCCGAGGCAACCGGGTCGATGGGGAGACTCGAACCGCCCGAAGCCCCCGCCCCCAGCGGGGAGACGCCCACCCGGCGGACGAGATCCAGGAATCGCTGACGATCGCGGACGGCCATCCAGGCGTAGGCGAGCAGGTGGTGCCCGAGCGGGACGGCCTGCGCCTGCTGAAGATGGGTGTACGAGGGGACGATGGTGCGGTCGTGGCGGCCGGCCTGATCGAGGAGGGCGAGGCCGAAACGCCCGAGCCGGTCGGCCTGCAGCCGGCAGGCGTGGCGAAGATACAGACGCAGGTCGAGGGCGATCTGGTCGTTGCGGGATCGCCCGGTGTGGAGCTTCTTCCCCACCTCGCCGACCAGTTCCACCAGGCGGCGCTCCACCGCCGAATGGACGTCCTCGTCCGAGTCGAGGAAGACGAACGTTCCGTCGGCGGCATCGGCCCGGATCGTGGACAGAGCCGCCTCGATCGTCTCGAATTCCGTTCGGTCGAGCAGGCCGACCTTGGCCAGCATGCCGACGTGGGCGATGGAGCCTTCCACGTCGAACCCGAGCAGGCGGCGGTCCTCGCGACCGACCGTGTACTGCCACAACACATCGGAGGGGGCACTCGAGAACCGGCCCGACCACAACGTCATGTCATCCCACCCGTCATTCGCCTTCTCCCAGCCGTTCCTCGGCCAGGCGGCGCAGCCGGAGGGCATTGAGCCGGATGAAGCCGGCCGCATCCGCCTGGTTGTAGACCTCGTCCTCCTCGAAGGTGACGGTGGCGTGGTCGTATAGGTTGTGCTTCTCCGACCGGCGCCCGTCGATACCAACCGAGCCCTTGAAGAGCTTGAGCCGGGCCTCACCGTTCACCCGCTTCTGTACCTCGTCCATGAATGCCTGCAGCGCCTTGCGTTCGGGTGAATACCAGAACCCGTTGTACACCATCTCGGCGTAACGAGGGACGAGCTCGTCCCGCAGGTGGGCGACCTCGCGGTCGAGGGTGATCGACTCCACCGCTCGATGGGCGTGGTGGAGCAGGGTTCCGCCAGGAGTCTCGTACACCCCCCGGCTCTTCATGCCGACGAACCGGTTCTCGACGATATCGACCCGTCCGACACCGTGACGGCCACCGATCTGGTTGGCCAGCGTCAGGAGTTCGACCGGATCGAGCTGGCGCCCGTTGATCGACACCGGGGTTCCGGCCTCGAACCCGATGGTGATCCACTCGGGTTCGTCCGGCGCCTGCTCGGGGTCGGTGGTCATCTTGAACATGCCGGCGGGGGGAGCCACCCAGGGATCCTCCAGCACCCCGCCCTCGTAGGAGATGTGGAGGAGGTTGGCATCCATCGAATAGGGCTTCTCGGCCGTCACCGGCACCGGTATCCCTCGCTCGGCGGCGTAGGCGACACAGTCCGCCCTCCCCCGCAGTTTCCATTCCCGCCAGGGGGCAATGACCTTGATGTCCGGGTTGATGGCATAGGCACTCAGCTCGAATCGAACCTGGTCGTTCCCCTTGCCGGTGGCGCCGTGGGCGATGGCGTCGGCCCCATGCTCCTGGGCGACCCGCATCATCCCCCGGGTGATGATGGGCCGGGCGAGTGAGGTCCCGAGCAGGTAGTAGTTCTCGTACTCGGCATTGGCCCTGACCGCCGGAAAGACGGCGTCGCGCACGAACTCGAGCCGGAGGTCCTCGACGATGGCGGCCGAGGCCCCGGTAGCCATCGCCTTGTCGCGGGCCTCGGCAACCTCGGCTCCCTGACCGACATCGGCCGTGTAGCAGATCACCTCGGCTCCGTACTCCTCCTTCAGCCAGGCGAGGATCACCGACGTGTCGAGGCCACCCGAATAGGCCAGCACCACTTTCATGCTTCTGCTCCAATCTTCTCGAACGTAACTCCCACTTCTCGGGCCGTCTCGTCGCCGGTGGTGGCGACGAAGACCGTGTCGTCACCCGCCACGGTTCCCACCACCCCCGCGATCGCCGCCCGGTCGATGGCAGAGGCGACCACCTGGGCGGCGCCCGGAGGGGTTCGCAGCACCACCAGGTTCCCGCCAACCCGTATCCCCTCCACGAACTCGTCGATCAGCCTGCCGAGATGCCGGAGCGCCTCGTCTTCGGCGGGGCGATTCAGCAGGACATACCGGTCCCCGTCGTCTTTTGCGGCCCCGATCGCCTGCAGATCGCGGGAGACGGTGGCCTGGGTGACCGGGTGACCGCTCTCGCCCAGGGATTGCACCAACTCCGCCTGGCTGGTGACGGCCCTGCTCGAGATCAGGTCGCGCAGGGCTCGACGGCGGGCGGCGGTGGTGCTCACCCAGCCATTATACGCATATGCGCATAGCTTCCCTCAGTCAGGTGTCTTGAGGGTGAACTCGAACCGGGTCCAGCCCGCCTTGCGGCGGTACACCAGATCTCCCCCCATCTTGCGGGCGAGGTGGCGCGACACCGCCAGACCGATCCCGACCGAACCGGCGGTACTCGGGGCATCTCCCGCCCGCTGATAGGGCTCGAAGATGCGGTTGGTGTCGACCGCCCTGATTCCCACCCCGTTGTCACCGACGGAGACGACGGCATACCCGGATCCGGTCTCTTCGATGGTCAGCATCACGCTGTCCCCGCCGTATCGGAGAGCGTTGGTGACCAGATTGCGGACGATCTGGCGCAATCGAACGGGATCGGCCAGCGCCCGGACGTGCTGTCGCTCGACCATCACCTGGGAAGCGCCGTTGACCCCCCGCATCGCCAGTTCGATCTGGTCGAACAGATCCACCTCCTCGAGCACCACCGAGACGGCGTCGATCTCCATCCGTCCTGCCACCAAGAGATCTTCGATGATGTTGGCCATCTCGAACCCCTGCTCGGAGATGAGGGAAGCGAGTTCAAGCTTCTGCTCGTCGCCCTCCTCGATCAACGCACTGCGCAGGATCTCGGCCAACCCCACCACTGCCGTCAGCGGGGTCCTCACCTCGTGGCTCACCGATGAGAGGAACCGGTCCTTCGAGCGGGCAACCTCCCGCAGTTCCTCCATCCGCTCCTGGCGATCCCAGTAGGCGCCGATGATGGCGGCCGCCGCCGTCAGAACGTCCACCTCCTCGGGCGAGAACTCCCTTGCCTCGGCGGAGGCGATGGCGAGCAGTCCGTGCCACTCGTCCCTGACCAGGATCGGGACGTCGATCTCCGCACCCACCCCGCTCCCGGCGTAGGTCTCGGCCTCCACCGGGCCGAGCCGGGAGACATCGACGTGGAACACCTCACCCCTCGACAGGTGCCGGTAACTGTCGGGCATCGTCGACCAGGGGCGGCGGTCCCAATGTTCGGCCCGATACACCTCGCTGTCGCGGGGATAGGCGGCCACCACCTCCGACACGAGGCCAAGGACGGGGTCCCAGACGTTTCGCTCTGCGAAGCAGACGGCGGCCGAGGTGGCCTTCACCAGTTCGGCGAGACCACGCTCCAGTGCATCGTCCTCACCGGACAGGAGGATCCGGGCACAGGCTCCCAACGCCTGCTCACGCACCCCCCGCCTCCTGAGCTCCTCGTCGACGGCCTGATTCGCCCAGAATGCACCGATCATCGCCGCCGCCACCTCCAGCACTCTGAGGTCGCTGGTCCACGATCGCTCCGGGTTGGAATCGGCCGAACCCACCAGCCCCACCCAAGTCCCATCGATGAAGATCGGCACGTTCACCTCGGTGGCGATCCACGATCCCTCGAAGGCGGTACGGTCGGGCATGGGGAGCTGGTCGATACGGGCGACGTGAGCGTGGCCCGACTCGAGCTCGGCTCGAACCGTCGGGAGAAGATCCCAATCGACCTCGTCCCAGCGATCACCGTCCGGGCGTCTATCGACCGGCGAGTGGCGCAGGTTGCGGGTTACCAACCGGCCATCGCCGGTCATGTGGTTTCGTTCGACGAACACGCGCTCGGCATCGGTGGCCGCCTTCAAAGCATCCAGCGCCTCCTGGAGGGCGTCGTCGCCCCGGTTGGCCAGCAAGGCGCGGGCACAGGTGGTGAGAGCCTCGGAACGGCGAACCGCCATGGCGTCGGCACGCGCCCGGACCCCCTGCGCCAGGCTCCAGTCGAACCAGAACAACAGGAATTCGGCCATGGCCTGGGCAGCCCGCCGGTCCGGGTCCGTCCAGACGCGCGCCTGTCGGCTGGTGAGGTCGAGCCCGCCGACGATCTGGCCCAGCCGATCGGACAGCGGGACCGAGAGGACGGATTCCATTGGTGTGGGCGCGTTGCTCAGGATCGAGGCGCTGATCGGGTCGGAGGTCGCCCGATCGAACACAAACGGCAACCCGCCGGCGTATCCGGCTTCGACCGGGATCTCCGACCAGGTGAGGGACCGCCAATACTCGGCGTCTGCCGACCAGTCGGTAGCCGGATCAGGCCCGGTGATCACCCGAAGCGAGTCACCGAGATGGAAGTAGGCCATGTCTGCCCCGATCTCGACGACCAGGCGTCGCATGACCTCCACCGCCAGGGCGCGATCTTCCGAACCGGAATCGGCGGCCGGGTCTCGGATCGGATCACCTCGCATCACAAGGCAGAGTAGAGCGACCCCCTGGCACCCATGGGCACTCTCTCGGGTCGCTCGACCCGGAACAAGCCATCCGCGCGCCGGACTGGAGAGCCTCTCGCGCTCAGAGTTCGGCTGCTTCGACCTCCGCGGCAAACGCATCGAAGTCGCCTGCCACCGGCTGGTGGGTCCACACCCGCAGACCCCGGAGCAACTCCGAATACCGCTCGGCCTGCTCCGGCTTGACCACGACCCGGATCGCCACATCGTCGCGCAACAGGTCGCGATACGTCTTGAGAATCGCTCGATGCTGGGGACGATCGAGGTCGAGCGCGAAGACGATGCCATGGGCCGCTTCGGCGGTGGGACACCCGGTTCCCGACAGGATCGGACAGAGGCTGGCGTGTTCGGGGCCGTGACACACCATCACCCGATGCCCGAGCGACTCCAGGAATCCGGCGTCGTATTCGAGGTCGCCAGGGATGTCGAAGAGGATCGGACCCAGTTTCTCTTCGGTCATGACCATCTCCTTCCGTAGAGATCCACCGTGCGGCACAGGCCGGAACCGCGACCAGTGCCGGAAGTCACAAGGTGACAGACGGGAGAGAGCAGAATCGACGTCCTTGGGAGCCGTCCTTCAGGTCAGAGTGGACCCGTCCGGTGTGAATGGGGCACCGTGACCGGGGATCACGAGGCCGGCCACCTCCAGCACCCGCCTGCGCCCGCGGTGGAGCGCATCCGAGTCGGTGGCGTACGGGTCTTCGGGGGGGCCGGCGGCGTAGAACCAGAGGTGGGTGGCGACCACCAACCCGGCCGGTGTGCCGATCACGGTCGAGATGTCCTGGGGCGTGTGCCCGGGCGTCTCCCACAGCACCACCGAGGGCGACACCTCGAAACCTTCGGCAGGACGGCTGTCCCATACGTCGTGGTGGTACACGGCCCAGTGATCGTGGACCCTGGCATCGCCGAACAGGCCGACATTCACCGTGTGGTCAGGGTGGTGGTGGCTGATGATGACGTCGGTCACATGCCGCGCCTCGACTCCCTGCGCCTCCAGCGGCCCGAGGATCGCCGCCTGGGACGGGGCCATCCCCGGGTCGATGACCAGCACCTGGTCACCGTCGACGACGAGGGTGACCGTGGAGCGGACCCGCGGGCTCCCGCTTCCGTCCTGGAGCACGGTCAGCATCGCAGCACCCGAGCGTGGCAACGGCCCGTTCACGACACCGCCGCCAACGCCACGGCGAGACGCCTCACCGCCTCGGTCACCTCGTCGGAGTCGATCGTGAGTGGAGGAGCAAGTCGGATAACGTCATCCCGCACGGCGTTGACGACCAGTCCCTGGTCGAGGGCGAGGCGGGCGACGTCCCCAGCGATCGGGGCGGTGAGCACCACGCCCAACAGCAGACCACGGCCGCGAACGGCGGAAACCCGGGGCAGAACCGCCACTTCCTCGACGAACTGACTCGAGCGGGCGAGGCAGTTGGCGAGCAGATGCCGGTCCTCGATCTCGTCCAGCACCGCCATGGCGGCGGCACACACCACCGGACCGCCGCCAAACGTGGTGGCATGGTCACCGGGCCGGAACGAAGCCGCCACCTCCTCCCGGGCGAGGCAGGCACCGATGGGGAGCCCGTTGGCGAGAGCCTTGGCGACGGTGGCGATGTCCGGCTCGAATCCGAGCCGCTGCCAGGAGAACCACGTCCCGGTTCGACCGACGCCGGCCTGGACGTCGTCGACGATGAGCAGTATCCCGAGTTCGTCACACAACTGCCGGACAGCCACCAGGTACTCGGCCGGGAGCGGGACCACCCCCCCTTCGCCCTGGGTGGTCTCGACCATCACCGCCGCGGTGGCCGGTGAGATCGCCTGACGTAACGCGCCGATGTCGCCGGCCGGAACCTGGCGAAACCCGGGGGGCAGGGGGGCGAACGTCGCCTGCTTGGCCGGCTGGCCGGTGGCCGCCAGCGTCGCCAGCGTCCTGCCATGGAACGAATCGAGCAGCGAGATCACCTCGAAGCATCCGTCTCCCCGATTGAGCCTGCCCCAACGACGAGCGAGCTTGATGGCGGCCTCGTTGGCGGTGGCGCCACAGTTGGCGAAGAATACCCGGTCGAGCCCCGACAGCCGGGTCAGTCGGTCGGCCAGTTCGATCATGGGGGTGGTGAAGAACAGGTTGGAGACATGGACCAATCGCCCCAGTTGGTCGGCGGCGGCAGCCCCCACCCGGGGATTGGCATGTCCCACCGAAACCACCGCCAGCCCGGTGAGACAGTCGAGGTAACGACGCCCCTCGTCGTCGAGGAGCCACGAACCCTCCCCCGACACGAAGGTGACCGGAATCCGTCCGTAGGTCTGCATGACCACCCTCGCCTCGAGCTCACGCATCGTGGTCAAGGCTGGTCATCCTCGTCGTGGGTGATCATCGTCCCCACCCCTTCCCGCGTGAACATCTCGAGCAGCACCGCGTGCTCCACCCGGCCGTCGAGGACGTGAGCCCGGCGCACACCCTGGGCGAGGGCATCGGCCACCGAGCGCAGCTTCGGCACCATTCCCCCGGTCATGCCCGCCAGCAAACTCTCCAGCCGGCTGACCGGCATACGGGCGATGAGGCTGGACTCGTCGTCGACATTCTCGTAGACGCCTTCGACGTCGGTCAGGTAGAGCAACTTCTGGGCACCGAGAGCACCCGCCAGCGCAGCAGTGGCCGTGTCGGCATTGCAGTTGTAGACATTGCCCCCGGGACCGAGCGCCACCGGCGCCACCACCGGGACCAGGCCCTCGGCGATCAGGCGCCGGATCAGATCGGCGTTGACGGCGCTGACGTCGCCGACGAACCCCAGCCGGGGATCACGGACCGTGGCGGTGAGCAGCCCTGCATCGATCCCCGAAACCCCGATCGCCCTGGCGCCGTGCCCGCCCAACAGGCGAACGATGTCGGTATTCACCTCGCCGATCAGCACCTTCTGAACCACCCGCATGGTTGCCTCGTCGGTCACCCGCAGGCCGTCGACCCACTGTGACTCGACTCCCTCCCGCGCCAGCGCCGCAGAGATCTGGGGACCACCACCGTGAACGATCACCGGATGGATCCCGACGGTGGAGAGCAGAGTGATGTCGCCGGCGAAGGACTCTCTCAGAGAGGCATCCTCCATGGTCGACCCGCCGTACTTGATGACGACGATCCTCCCCCGGAAGCGCTGGATGTAAGGAAGCGCCTCCATCAGGATCTTGGCCTTGCCCATCGAGTTGGCGATGCGGGCCTTGGCGGGGTTGGGCGAGGAATGGCCGGTTGGCATCAGGACCGATTTCCGTTGAAGCGGACGTACTCGGGGGTGAGATCGGTGGTGAGGATGCGAGCACTGCCCGGACCCGACCCGATCTGGACAGATACCTCGAAGTCGTCGCCCAACCGACTGCTGAGGGAGGTCTCGTCGAAACGAACCCCGGCTCCGCCCCGGCAGACGGTGGTTCCGTCGTATGCGATGTCGACCAATGCCGGGTCGAGGGCCACACCGGACACCCCGATCGCCGCCAGCACCCGCCCCCAGTTGGGATCGGCGCCGTAGAAGCTGCTCCGTACCAACCCGGAGTCGGCGATGCTCAACCCGATCCGGCGGGCGGACTCGATCGACTCGGCTCCGCTCACCTCGATGGTGACAACCTTGGTGGCGCCCTCGGCGTCATCGGCCATCTGCCAGGCGAGGTCGGCGCACACCAGTCGGAGCGTCTCTGCCAGTTCCTCCGGCTCCAGCCGGTGCCCCGACCGCCCCGAGGCCATCACCACCACCGTGTCGTTGGTCGACTGGCATCCATCGACGTCGAGGCAATTGAACGTGGTGGCCACTGCCTGTTGCAGCGCCTCCGCCAGTTCCACCGGCTCGGCCACGAGGTCGGTCGTCAACACCGCCAGCATCGTCGCCATGTCGGGTCGGAGCATGGCGGCCCCCTTGGCCATGCCACCCACCACCGCTTCGCCGACCTCCACAATCGCCTGTTTGGGGTGGCTGTCGGTGGTGAGGATGGACCGGGCGGCCGTCAGGCCATGCTCGGCGTCGCCCCCCAATCGGGACACCAGATCGGGTACAGCCTCGATGATGACCTCCGCCGGAAGCAACGGGCCGATCGGGCCGGTCGAACAGACCAGCACCTCCTCGCCGGAACATCCCAACGATCTGGCGGTGGCGGCGGTGGTCGTCTCGGCCGCCTCCAGCCCGGCCGCACCCGTCCCGGCGTTGGCACAACCGGAGTTGAGCAACACCGCTCGCGCCCGGCCGGCCTGGACCCGGCGACGCGAGAGCAAGACCGGGGCAGCGGCGGTCGCCGACCGGGTGAACACCGCGGCGGTGGCCACCACCTCACCGGCTGAGACCAGCGCCAGGTCGAGTTGTCCACCGGTCTTGATCCCGGCCGCCACTCCGGCCGCCTGGAATCCTCGGGCAGCAGTGACACTCATGGCATCGCCCCCGACATCGGCAGACCGGTCGCCTCCGGCAACCCGAACATCAGGTTCGCCCCCTGGATCGCCTGTCCGGCGGCTCCCTTGACGAGGTTGTCGATGGCGGACAGCGCCACCAGCAGTCCGGTGGTGGTGTCGACGAACGCAGTGACCAGAGCCCGGTTGGACCCGACCACCCATCGGGTCTGCGGCGGTTGGTCGACCACTTCGACGAACACCCGGCCCTGATAGGCGTGGCGGTACGCCGCCAGCAGATCGTCCCGTTCCACCCCATCGGTGGTGGGGGCGGTCACGGTGGCCAGCAGCCCGCGCTGCATCGGGATCAAGTGGGGAGTGAAGGTGACCCGGCGGGTTTGGCCGGTCGCCCGGGTGATCCCCATCTCGATCTCGGGTCGATGCCGGTGGGTGGTCACGCCGTAGGCGCGAACGCCTTCGGCCACCGAGCCGAACAAGAGATCCTCTCGTAAGACCCGACCGGCGCCGGAGACTCCCGACAGGCAGTTGGCCACGATCGGTCCCTCCCCCACCAGACCGCCGGCAATCAGCGGCGTGATGGCCAGCTGGGTGGCGGTTGGGTAACAGCCGGGGACCGCAATCCGGTCGGCACCCGCCAGATCGAAGAGTTCGGGGAGCCCGTACCGCCACTCCCCGAGGCCGTCGGGAAACGGATGTGGTTGCCCGTAGGCCGCCTGATAGGTCCGCGGATCCTCGAAGCGGTGATCGGCCCCCAGGTCGACAACCCGGGCACCCCGCGCCACCAGAGCCTCGGCGATGGTCGCCGAGGCGCCATGCGGGAGGGCCAGGAAGGCAATGTCGACGTCCTCCACCGCATCGTTGGGCAGCAAGGCCCGATCGCCCCCCGCCAGGTGCGGATGAACCGAGCCCAGACGCTCGCCGGCACTGGAATGGGCCCCGAGGAACACCAGATCGAAGTCCGGATGGCCGTCGAGGAACCGCACCAGCTCACCACCGGCGTACCCGGAAGCGCCCAGCACCGCGGTTCTGATTCCCATGATCGGTCAATCCTCCAGACGAACGACACCAGAGATTATACGCATATGCGCATAGCCGCCTGCCTGCCCCTCAACCCGGTGTGACATCGGACCCGGCCGGGAGGGGGAGACCTCGTTCGAGAGCGAACTCCCGAAGTTGTCGGTAGGCCTGCTCCGGGGTGTAGGGACCTTCCTCGATCCTTCTCTCGAGCAGCATCTCCATGATCTCGCCGACCAACGGGCCGGGGGTGATTCCCAGGAACCGGATCACGTCGTGTCCGTCGATCGGGGGCCGGAGCGACGCCAGCTCCTCCTGGTGGGCCAGCTCGACGATTCGCACCTCGAGCTCGTCGATCCTGAGCTGGATGGCCCGCGCCCGCCGCTCGTTACCGGTGGTCACGTCGCAGCGGACCAGTTCGTTGAGGTCGTCGAGCAGATCACCGGCGTCACGCACATAACGACGGACGGCGGCATCGGTCCAGCCCATCTTCAGCGTGTGGGGACGCAGGTGGAGGAACACCAGCCGGGAGACCTCATCGATCAACTCCTTCGGGTACCGAAGGGCGTGGAGGCGTTCCCGCGCCATCCGGGCACCCACCACCTCGTGGTGGTGAAAGCTCACTCCCTTGGCGCCGAACTGGCGGGTGGCGGGCTTGCCGACGTCGTGCAGGAGGGCCGCCATCCTCAGGCGCAGGTTGTCCGGCCGGGTCTTCTCGACCACCGCGATCGTGTGGCTGAGCACGTCCTTGTGGCGGTGAACCGGATCCTGTTCCATCGAGAGTTCGTGCATCTCGGGGAGGAAGTGGTCGAAGAGGCCGGTGGACACCAGCCCCCACAGCGCCGGGGCCGGCTCGGGGACCACCAGCAGCTTGGAGAACTCGTCGCGGATGCGCTCCACCGAGATGATCTCGAGCCGGGAGGCCATCTCGGTCACCGCCGCCACCGCCTCGGCGTCGGGCTCGAATCCGAGCGTGGCCTGAAACCGGAACAGCCGCAGCATCCGCAGCGGGTCGTCGGAGAAGGCGAGGTGGGGGTCGAGCGGAGTGCGCAGGCGGGTGCGGGCGAGATCGAGCAGCCCATCGTGCGGGTCCACGAGCATCGCGTCCGGCAGCCGAAGAGCCATGGCGTTGACCGTGAAGTCCCGGCGGGCGAGATCGTCCTCGATCCGGTCCGAGAAGGTCACCGACGGCTTGCGCGAATCGGTGCGATACACCTCGTCGCGAAAGGTGGTGATCTCGTAGGCCCTCCCCTGCTTACGCACGCCGATCGTGCCGAATGCGGCGCCCACCGAGAAGACGGCATCGGCCCAACCCCCGACCACGGCCTTGATCTGCGGGGGGCGGGCATCGGTGGCGAAGTCGAGATCGTCGTGGGGTCGTCCGAGGAGGGCATCGCGCACCGATCCGCCCACCAGGAACAGGCTGTGGCCCGCCTCGGCGAACTTCTCCCCCAACTGATGGGTTGGGGTCCCCGGCTCGACCAGCCACCGAAGGCGGTCGGGGATCATCCGATCAGGTTAGAGGATGTCGCTCGCCGGGCCCGCCCGGAGCCGGGAACCGCTCAAGGACGGTGCAGCTTCGACCGATAGCGGGCAACAAGCGACCCACTCCCCGGAGCATCGACATGGACGTAACACTCGAACAACTTCTCCAGCGCGCGGTCGAGGCGAACGCGTCCGACATCCACCTCAAAGTGGGGGCGCCGCCGGTCATGCGCATCGGTGGCGAGTTGCGCCGCATGGAGAACCTGCCTCCCCTCAAACCTGCCGACACCGCCGGATACGCCCAGTCGATCTTCACGCAGAAGGCAGCTATCGAGTTCAAGGAGTACAGCGAGGCCGACTTCGCCTACGGCCGCCAGGACCTGGGACGCTTCCGAGTCAGCGCGTTTCGTCAACGCGGATCGGTGAGCATGGTTCTCCGTCGGGTCACCCCCGGGGTGCCGGCGATGGATCGTCTCGGCCTCCCCCCGGTGGTGCGGAAGCTGGCAGCAGAGTCCAAGGGCCTGGTGCTGGTCACCGGTCCGTCAGGATCCGGTCGCACGACCACGCTCGCCTCCATCATCGAACACATCAACGCCACCCGCCCGGTGTCGATCGTGACGATCGAGGACCCGATCGAGATCCTGTTCCCCGACAAGATGGCGGTTGTCGCCCAACGCGAGGTGGGGGTGGATACCGCCTCGTTCGCCGA
>DAIOGO010000001.1:40251-90934 GCA_036745195.1 Actinomycetota bacterium
AGATGGCGGTTGTCGCCCAACGCGAGGTGGGGGTGGATACCGCCTCGTTCGCCGATGCAGTCCACCGGGCCATGCGCCAGGATGTCGACGTGATCATGATCTCCCAGATCACCGACCAGGACGCTGCCAGGGCGGCAGTGGCGGCCGCCGAGACCGGCCACCTGGTGCTCGCCGCAATGCACACCGCCGATCCGGTCGACACGGTCTCGCGTCTCGTCCATCTGTTCCCACCGGCCGAGCAGAAGACGGCCCGAACCCAGATCGCCACCCATCTCCGTGGGGTCATCAGCCAGCGGCTGGTCGACGAGAGCGACACGATCGGCAAAGTGCTCGCCACCGAGATCATGATCACCAACAGCCGGATTCAGGAGCACGTCTTGGCCGACGCCGCCGCCGACGCCTATCTCGACACGATGAAGGAGTCCGAGTTCTTCGGCATGCAGACGTTCGACCAATCGTTCCTCTCGCTGGTCAAGCAGCACCGGGTCCCGATGGGGACTGCCCTCTCACACGTGAGGAACACCCACGAGTTCAGAGCCAAGGCGATGGAAGCCGGGATCAGCGTCTAGAGGACGTCGCGAGTCGCGAGTCTCGAGTCGCGAGCCAGCATTCGATCAGGGGTTCAGGTTCCGCGTTCAAGGTCCTGCTTTGAACTTGCACCCTGCAACCCGATACCGGCGCATCGACGAGGACGGCCCACGGTTCCGGTGACCGGGGACCGGTTCACAGCCTCCAGTGTCGGGCGGTGACGGACACCGCCCTCTCCAGCGCCTGCCACGAAGCGGCCGGCGAACGGCGGGTCTCCGGATTCGGCGACTCCCCGGCAAACCCGGTCAACATGGCGGATACCGAATCCGTGAGAGCGGCCAGGTGGTATCCCCCCTCGAGGAACGCCACGGTGCGGCTGGGCGCGACCGCCTGGCGCAGGGCCCCCGCCATCGCCCCGTAATCCGAGGCCAGCAGGCACATCTCGGCCAGGGGGTCGTCCTCGTGGGCGTCGAAACCGGCACTGACCAGCACCCAGGACGGCTGGAACTGGTGCGCCACCGGGAGGATGACCCGTTCGAAGGCGCTCCGGTACACGTCGCCCCCGGTCCCGGCCGGAAGCGGAATGTTGACCACGGTCCCGGCCCCCGACCCCACCCCGGTTTCGGCGACGTCGCCGCTGCCGGGGTAGAACTGCGATTGGTGGAGGCTGACATAGACGACGTCCGGGTCGTCGGCCACCAGATCCTGGGTTCCATTGCCGTGATGGACGTCCCAGTCGACGATCATGACCCGTTCGCCTTCGGCCCGCAGCATTCGGGCGGCCACCACCGCGTTGTTGAAGAGGCAGAACCCCATCGCCCGTTTGGCCAGCGCATGGTGGCCGGGAGGGCGGACCGCACAGAAGGCCACCGACTCGACCGGCGCCGCCCGCAGCAACGCCACTGCGGCGGGACCAGACCCGGCGGCCCGTGATGCCGCCTCGAAGGAGGAGACCGAAGCGACGGTGTCGGGGTCGAGTGCGCCTCCGCCCGAAGCACAGAAGCGCCCGATCGAATCGACGTACTCTGCCGGATGGGTCAACTCGAGAACCGCCCTGTCGACGACCGGGGACTCGTGTCGCAGCACCTCGAGGCCGCTCGCCCTCACCCCCCGCTCGACTGCCTCCAGACGGAGGGGTCGCTCCGGGTGCCATGCTCCCGTGTCATGATCGAGGAAGACCCGGTGGGTGAGATAGATGACCGCCACGCGCCATACTTTGCCAGGATGAGAACATGAGCCGGTCGTTTCATGCTCGCGGGAGCTGGCCAGGGGTGGTCACCTTCAGGAGTGGCTGGGCCAGCGCCAGGGCCCGACCGTGGAACGACGACCTTCCCGACGCCAGCCTGCTTCTCGAGCGGGGCGGTTCCTCACTCATCCAGGCCGCCACCGGGTGGCTGGCTGAGCAAGGCGCCCCGGCGGTCGTGTCGCCCCCCCTTCACCCCAGTTCCGTCGGCATCTGGGAAGCCTCGGGTTTCGCTTCGTTCCGCACGCTCCAACTGATGGAGCGCGACCTGTCTGTCAAAGTCCCGTCTCCGCCCCACCCGGTCCGCCCCGGACGCCAGGACGACTGGAGGGCGGCCGCCGCCATCGACGCCGAGGCTTTCGCGGTCGATTGGAGGATCGGACGGGCCGGGCTGGCCGATGCGGTTTCGGCCACCCCCCGTTCCCGTTTCCTGGTGAGCGAGTGCCAGGGGGTTCCGGTCGGGTTTGCCATCGTCGGTGCGTCGGGGAGCGGGTCTTATCTGCAACGGATCGCGGTGCTGCCGGACTGCCAGCATCACGGGTACGGGACCGCACTGCTGCTCGCCGCCCTGCGCTGGGCCCGGCACCGAAACGCTTCCACCATGATCCTCAACACCAAACCGGCCAACCAGGCCGCCACCTCGCTCTACCTGGCGCACCGTTTCGATCCCCTTCCCGAACCCCTCCACATCTACCGGTACGCGTCGTGATCCGGATCGTCACCGACTCGTCTAGCGATCTGCCACCCGCTCTGGCCGAATCTCAGTCGATCACGATCGTCCCTCTCACCATTCGGTTTGGTGACACGGAGTACACCGATCGAGCCGACCTCTCGTCCGCGGAGTTCTGGGCCACGCTGGGGACGTCGCCTCATCTCCCCGAGACGGCCGCCCCCTCGGCCGGTGCCTTCGCCTCCACCTATCGACGACTGGCGGAAGAGGGCGCCGAGGGCATCGTGGCGGTGACACTGTCGTCCCGCATGTCCGCCACCTACCAGGCAGCCGTGCTCGGCGCCGAGGCAGAACCGTCCATCCCCGTGCGAGTGATCGACAGCGCCACGGTCTCGATGGGGCTGGGGTTGATAGCCCTGGCCGCCGCCCGGGGAGCAGGCCAGGGCCTGTCGCTCGAGACGTTGGCGGAGGCGGCGGCGAGGGACGCCCGGAGGGCCCGGTTGCTCGCCGCCCTCGACACCCTGGAGATGTTGCGACGGGGTGGCCGGATCGGTGGAGCCCAGGCGCTGCTCGGAGGCCTCCTCGACATCAAGCCGCTCATCACGGTCGAAGATGGACTGGTGAGCGCGGCAGGCAAGGTCCGGACCCGGTCGAAGGCGGTCGACGCGCTGGTGGCCTCCCTGGCCGGCCGAACCCCGGAGTCGATCGCCCTTCTCCACACCAACCCTGACGACGTCGGTCCGCTCCACGATCGATTGGCGGCGCTGGGGGTCCCGATCATGCCCTGCCTGCTCGGGGCAGTGGTCGGAACCCATACCGGCGCGGGCACCCTCGGCGTGGCCTACCTCGACTGACATGCCTCCCCCACTGCCAGATCGTTATCGCCTCGAAGTCCGGCTCGAACGGGACGAGGATATCGAGCAGTGGCTGGGAACCGACCTGTCACTCGATCGTCCGGTGCTGCTCAGGATGCTCGGCCCCGAGACCGAGCCCACCCGCCGCCATCGCTTCCTGGAGGCGGTGCGGGCGGCCTCCTCGATCAATCATGCCCATCTCGTCCAGTTGTTCACCGCCGACGAGGTGGTGAATGGCGCTTACGCAGTGTCGGAGTGGCCGGGCGGATCGACCCTGGCCGACCGGCTGGCATCGGGCGAGACCATGGCCGTGGACGACTTCCTCCCCAGCGCCGCCGGTCTCGCCTCGGCACTGGCTGCCCTCCATTCGAACGGGATCGTCCACGGCGCCATCGACACCTCGGCCATCACGTACTCGCTCGCCCACCCCGCCAAGCTGGGAGGGTTG
This sequence comes from Actinomycetota bacterium, assembly GCA_036745195.1. GTDB lineage: Bacteria > Actinomycetota > Acidimicrobiia > Spongiisociales > ZC4RG35 > JBFHRE01. The sequence goes on from DAIOGO010000001.1 coordinate 43,995, forward strand.
GGACGCAAGCCCCGGGTGGCCACGGTCGCCGACGACGTCAGGGCGCTGGTTTCGACCCTCGAGGAGGGACTGACCGGATACAAACCGGGGGGACCTGCCCCATCGGAGATCGTCGACGGCATCCATCCCCGAGTCGACGACATCCTCGACCGCGGCTGGAAGGGGCTTCTGACCGCCCAGGCCCTCTCCGAAGAGTTGACGGCGGCACCTTCCATCCCAAAACGCCGCATCGACTCGCCGTCGTGGTCCCGGCGACTTTTGCTGGCGGCCGGCGGGCTCGCCCTGCTGGCGGTGGCACTGGTTGCCGCCGGACAGCTCCTCGCCGGAGGAGAAGGCGGGGGGATCGCGGTGCCGATCGACCCGCGTTCGGCGCCACCCGCCACCGCCCCGATCGCCTCGACCACCATCGTCACCGCGCCGACCGGATTGACCCTCGCTGCACCGCCCGAGGTCGTGACGGTGGACCCGTTCGGGAGCAACGAGGAGAACGACCAGAACCTGCCCGCCCTTACGGACGGTGATTCCGCCTCGAGCTGGCGGTCGGAGCGTTACCGGGACCAACTCTCGCTGATCAAGCCCGGACTGGGCCTGGGGTTCAGGGCGGTGGGCACTCCGCTCGAACTCGTGATCGAAGGCATCACAACCGGGCTCTCCTACGAGATCGGCTGGTCTCCCTCGCCCAGCATCGATTCCCTGGAGCACGTCGGGCGGGGAGTCAACCGCGCCGGAACGCTGGCGATCCAGTTGCCCCGCCGCCAGGACGGCTGGTGGATCCTGTGGGTGACCGAGATCCCGGCCGACGGAGCAGGAGAACGGTCGTTCGAGGTGGCAGAAGTACGCTTCGGGTCGTGACTTCAGGTCGAAACCCACGGCTCGCCGAGATGGATGACATCGGTCTCGTCCAACTGGTGGCGGGTGGCGACCGGAGTGCGTTCTCCGCTCTGATGGAACGTCATCAGGACCTGGTTTTCGGGGTTGCGCTCCGGCTGATGGGAAACCGGGAAGCCGCCCTCGACGCCGTCCAGGAGACGTTCATAACGCTGTTTCGCAAGGCCGATCGGTTTCGGGCCGAGGCAGCCTTCACGACCTGGCTCTACCGGGTCACCACCAACACCTGTTACGACCTGCTCCGCAAGCAGCGGCGCCGTCATGCCGATCCCCTGCCCGAACATCACGACCCCGTCGACACCCGGACCGCCGACCAGTTCACGTCCGTCGAACTCCGCCCGGCGGTCGAGAGCGCCCTCGCCTCGATCCCGCCGGAATTCCGCGCCGCCGTCATACTCTCGGATCTCGAAGGCCTCTCGATGGAGGAGATCTCCCGGGTGCTGGATATCCCGATCGGTACCGCCAAGTCGAGGCTGTTCCGGGGGCGAAGACTCCTGGCCGAACGACTCGGGAACCTTCTCGACACCAACCGACCTCTAACCGACGATGCATGACCACGATCTCGACCTCGTAGCCGATCTCAGCATCGGTCTCGACCCCGACGGGGCTGCCCGGCGATTGGTCGACTCGTGTGCCGAGTGCGCCGCCGAGTTCACCCGCCAGGTGGCGGTTCGTGACCTGCTGGGCGGGATGCCGGCGGCGGTCATGACCGATGACGAACGACGGAGTCTGCGGGCGGCGGTGGGCAAGGAGTTGGACCGGGGCGCCTCTGTCCTGGCCTTCCCCCGGCGATGGGCGACGATCGGTTCGGTGGCGGCCGGCGTGCTCGTGCTGGTAGGGGTGGGGGGCGTCCTCAGCCAGTTGGGTGGGGGCAACGGTGCCGCCGAGTTCGACACGATCGCCAGTGCCCTGGGAGGAGCGCAAACCGAGACCACCGCAGCTCCCAGCGCCGACCAGAGCTTCACTGCCGCCGAGATGGCGCCGGCCGGGGTCGAGCCGATCCGCTTGGTCGACTTCGGCGCGTTGGACCTGCAGGCGTTCGTGGCCCGTCTAGCCGAGCAGGCCGACCTCGACGAGAAGGCCCGAGCCGGTGGCGACACCACCGGGACCACCACCACCTCCTCGATCACGCCCGGCGACCCGCAGCAGCCGGCCTGTCTGGATCGTGTCGCCGCACCGGGCCAGACGGTGGTGACGGCCGTCGTCGACGGAACGCCGGTGGTTGCCTACCTGCCGCTGGGTGAGGCAACCTTCGTCGCCTTCCGGATGTCGGACTGCGAGCCCTTCCCCCTCGAGTGATCCCGTCCTGCGCCATGCGTCCTGCGCCATGCGTCCTGCGCCATGCGTCCTGCGCCATGCGCCATGCGTCCTGCGCCATGCGTCCTGCGCCATGCGCCATGCGCCCTGGGCGGTTCAAGGTTCAAAGTACAAAGTTCAAGGTCTTCACCTTCAACCTTCAACGTTCTACCTTCTACTTTCAACCTTCCTCGTTCGTCGTTCCGCGTTCATCGTTCATCGTTCATCGTTGATCGTTCATCGTCTTCCTTCTTCGGTCTCGTCTCGGTATCCTTCGAGCGCCAATGCCCGAGTTCGCCGCCAAGCTCGCCGACTTCCTGGAGTCGATCGCTGTCAAGGCGCGCGCCCTCACCGTCGATCGAGCCAATCGGGCGATCGTCATCGCCGGCCTGGGGCTTCCGATCACGGTGCTCGCCCTGATGGCGGTTGTGTTCCTCTTCATGACGATCCACGGCGCCCTGGCGGTCCCTCTCGGTGATGCCGCCGCCTTCGGCATCCTGACGGGACTATTCGGACTGGCAGGGGCGTTGGTCTGGAGCAAGAGAAGCAAGGAATCATCGTGATCGAAGACGTCATCATCATCGGGAGCGGCCCGGCCGGATATACCGCCGCCCTCTACGCCGCCAGGGCGAACCTCAGACCCCTCGTGTTCGAAGGAACGGTGTCGGGTGGTCAACTCATGATCACCACCGACGTCGAGAACTACCCGGGTTTTCCGGACGGGATCCTCGGGCCGGAACTGATGGAGAGGTTCCGCAAGCAGGCGGAACGGTTCGACGCCCGCCTGGTCACGACCGACGTGACCAGGGTCGATTTCAGCCAGGAGCCCTTCCGGGTCTGGGCCGGCGCCGACGAGTATCAGGCCAGGGCGGTCATCGTCGCCACCGGGGCAAGTGCCATCTGGCTCGGTGTTCCCGGAGAGGAACGCCTCACTGGTCGGGGTGTCTCCGCCTGCGCCACCTGCGATGGCTTCTTCTTCCGGGACCGGGAGTTGGTCGTGGTGGGGGGAGGCGACTCGGCGATGGAGGAGGCCACATTCCTCACCAAGTTCGCCTCCAAGGTGACGATCGTCCACCGCCGGGACGAATTCCGCGCCTCCAAGATCATGGCCGAGCGAGCGCTGGCCAACCCCAAGATGGAAGTGATATGGAATGCCACTGTCTCCGAGATCCTCGGCGACGGGGAGGTGACCGGGGTGACCCTCACCGACACAGTGGATGGATCGACCCGTGACTTCCCAACCAACGGTGTGTTCGTGGCGATCGGACACCGACCAAACACCGAGATCTTCGCCGGGCAGATCGACCTCGACGACAAGGGGTATGTGGTGTTGCCAGGGCGGGGAACCGAGACCTCGGTGGCGGGTGTGTTCGCCGCCGGCGACGTCGCCGACTCGCGGTACCGTCAGGCAATCACCGCCGCCGGGAGCGGATGTCAGGCGGCGCTGGATGCCGGACACCACCTCGCAGGAATGTAAGCGCCGCCGGCGGGGTTCACAACCGTTGGAACACAACACGACCCAAGGAGCAGCAGTTGTCAGCGACCATCACCCTCACCGATTCGAACTTCGCCCAGGCCATCTCCGGGAGCCAGCCCGTCTTGGTCGACTTCTGGGCCGAGTGGTGCGGGCCTTGCCGTATGGTCGCCCCGGTGCTCGATGAGCTCGCCGTCGACAAAGGCGACCAGCTGACCATCGCCAAGCTCAACATCGACGAGAACCCGCAGACGCCCGCCAACTTCGACGTGATGAGCATTCCCACCCTCATCCTCTTCAAGGACGGAGTCGAGAAGAAGCGCATCATCGGGGCCCGCCCCAAGCACCAGATCGAGGCAGAGCTTTCGGAGTTCCTCATCTGATTGTGCTTCGATAGAGCTGTGCGGCTCTATCGATTGGACGATTCTGGCGAGCCGGTCCGGGACATCCAGGACCGGCTCGTCGCGTTGGGGTACGAAGTCACCGATCCCACCGGCGAGTTCGGTCCGTCGACCCTCGCCGCCGTCACCACCTTTCAGCGCGATCGAGGGCTCGCAGTGGACGGCATCGTCGGTCCCGACACCTGGCGAGTCCTGTACGAGGCCGGCTACCGCCTAGGCGACCGGCTGCTGTTCCTACGCCGGCCCATGTTTCGGGGAGACGATGTCGGCGAGCTCCAGGCACGGCTCAACAACCTCGGGTTCGATGTCGGAAAACCGGATGGGATCTACGGCCCCAACACCGCTCGAGCAGTGGGCGCCTTTCAGCGGGACCGGGGCTTGCCCGAGGACGGGATCGCCGGGCCCGAGGTCATCACCGAGTTGCGGCTGGTCACCCGGGGGGCGATCGGGACCGGGCGCGAAGCGGTTCGCGAGAAGGAGTGGCTGCGGTCGCTCCCCGCCACATCCGTCGGGACCAGGGTCTACTTCGATCCGGCCGGGGGCTCCCCGCAGGAGGCAGCGGCCGCCTGGGCGGCCTGTAGCGCCGCCGCCCTCGCCTTTCAGGATCGTGGTGGCCTTCCCCTCATCTCTCGATCGGCCGACATCGTCACCCCCGAACGGGTCAGGGCCCGTCGTGCCAACCGGCTGGGGGCCGAACTGATCGTCGGCTTCCAGCGGCCCGATCAGACCGGCGATTGCGTCTATTTCTTCGAGACGCCCACCACCCGCAGCGAGGCAGGGGTCCGGCTGGCCTCGGCCATCGCCGCCCGGCTCGGCATCCCGGCAGAAGGTCGCGCCACCCCCCTCCTCCGCGAAACCAGGGCGGTGGCGGTGATCATCTCGCTCGCCGATTTGGGGGAACCCACCGGGGTCCCGACGGTCGACGCCATTGACGACTTCTTCCGCGGGCTTCAGACGAAGAACAGGCGATAGAGCCTCTCCAGTTCCTCCAGCGACTTGAACGGGATTTCCACCCTCCCCTTCTTGCTCTTGTACCGGATCGACACCTTGGTCCCGAATCGATCCGCCAACCGCTGCTCGAGTTCGATGATCTCCACCGGTCGCACCTCGCGCAGCACCGCCGGCTTGTCGGGTGGGGCCTCCTTGCGGATTCTGACGGCTTCTTCGACCTGACGGACGCTCCAGCCCTCCTCCGCCGCTTTGGCGGCGATGTGTTCGGCGTACTTGCGGTCCCCGATCGCCAGCAGGGCCCGGGCGTGGCCGACGGACAACTCGCCGCGCTCCAGCATCCCCTGGATCGATGCCGGAAGCTGCAACAGCCGGATCATGTTGGTGATGGCCGAGCGGCTCTTTCCGACTTGCGCCCCCACCTCCTCGTGGGTCATGCCAAAATCTTCCAGGAGCTGCTGGTAGGCGGCTGCCTCCTCCAGCGGACTGAGGTCCTCCCGCTGGACGTTCTCGATCAACGCTTCGGTCAACGATCCCCGATTGTCGACGGTGCGAATGACAGCCGGGACGGTCTCCAGCCCCAACCGTTTCGCCGCCCTCACCCGCCGCTCCCCGGCGATGAGCACGAATCCCCCATCGTCCTCCCGCATCACCGCCACCGGCTGGAGGATCCCGACCGCCTGGATCGATTCGGCGAGCGAGGCGATCGCCTCGTCCGAGAACCGGGCCCGCGGCTGGTTCGGGTTGGGTTTGATCGAGTCGACCCTGACCTCGGCGAAATCGAGCCGATCCGGTTCCGAATGCACCGGAATCAGGGCATCGAGTCCACGACCCAGCCCACTTCTTCGTGTCGTCATGTTCAACCCTCTCGTCCGTGCCGGCGACGAAACTCGCGCGCCAGCTCCCGATAGGCAATGGCTCCCCGACTCATGTTGTCGAACGTCTCGATGGGCTCGCCGAAGGATGGGGCCTCCGAGAGACGCACCGAGCGCGGAATCACCGTCCGGTAGGCCGCATCACCAAAGTGCCGCCGGACCTGTTCCATGACGTCCTTGGCCAGTTTGGTTCGAGCGTCGAACATCGTGAGGACCGCGCCCCCGATCTCCAGGTTCGGATTGAGAGAATTCTTGATCAGGTCGATGTTGCGCATCAACTGAGACAGCCCTTCCAGTGCGTAGTACTCGCACTGGATCGGGATCATCACCTCATCGGCGGCGGCGAGTGCGTTGACCGTCAACAGCCCCAGGGACGGGGGACAGTCGACCACGATGAATTCGTAGTCCTCGAGCACCGGCTTGAGCGCCATTCGCAGCCGCTGTTCTCGGGAGAACACCGACACGAGCTCGATTTCCGCTCCGGCCAGGTCGATCGTCGCCGGGACGAGGAAGAGATCACGCACCGAGGTTGGCTCGATCGCGTCCTCCATCGCCAACTCCTTCAAAAGTACGTCATAGATCGATCGAGTGATGTTCTTGCGCTCGACCCCGACCCCGGATGAGGCGTTCCCCTGCGGGTCGAGGTCGACCAGCAACACCCGTTCGCCCTGCAGGGCAAGGCCGGCCGACAGATTGATCGCGGTGGTGGATTTGCCGACCCCACCCTTCTGATTTGTAATGGTGACCACGGTGGCGGTCATTGATACCTCTTCTCTCCTAGCGGTCCATCATAAGGACCCAGGACACCGGTTCAAGGATCCCCACCCCGACCTCCCTGGTCGAGAATCCCGGGACCGACAATTCTGCCACCCGTGAGCCGAGAACCACTCCATACCCACCGGGTGCGACCAGTCGATGCAGAGATTGGAGAACCCGGCCGGGTGCGGCGAGACCGCGAGCCACCACCACGTCGAAGATGCCCTCGAGATCATTGACATCTCCCTGCATCACGGTCACGTTGGGCAATCCCAACACCCGGGTGGCACGCTTCAACAGCCGGCAACGCGCCCCGGATCGGTCAAACAACGTCACCGTCGCGCTCGGATAGAGGATCGCCAATGGAATCCCGGGCAACCCTACCCCGGACCCGAGATCGGCGATCGAGGAGGGTCGGAGTGGATGCCAACATTCGGCCACCGCCAGCGAGTCTGCGAGGTGCCGATTGTCGAGACGATCGGCTTCCTCCGGTCCCAACCCGCCTGCCGCTGCAGCTTCTGAGGTCAACCAGTCCCCGTACTGGCCGATCGCACTAGCCATCTCGGTCGTCCCTCCTAGCCGGAGGATCATCTGTGTGCTGAGCGGAAACAGTTCGTCCACAGTGGAGAGGGTAGACAGGAGTTACACGTTTCACGTGAAACTTCTGGCGGTGGGTCCTGGCCGCGCGTTCGGGGGTCACCGTTTCACGTGAAACTCCGATCCGTGGAGGACCGCAACCACCAGTTGGCTGCGCAAGCAGAAGGGGCGCCCGTCGGGGCGCCCCTTCTTGTTTGAGTCTCGAGCGAACCGTCACTCCTCTTCGGAGCCGGCGCTCTCCTCCTCCGCCGGCGCTTCTACCGCCTCCGCCGCAGCCGCCACCGGAGCAATCGCCGAGATCACCACGTATCTGCGCGGTGATTCGCCCTCCGAGTACGACCGGACGCCTTCGTGGCTCCCGACGGCGTCATGGATCACCTTGCGATCCGCCGCACTCATCGGCTCCAATACGACCTCTCCGCCCTCGCTCAACACCTGGGCGATCAACTGATTGGCGTAGATGCCCAGCGCTTGCCGCCGACGGTCGGCATGACCAGCGATGTCGAGTCTGACCCTGGCGCCGGCGTCGGTCCGGCGCAGAATGACGGTCTTGGTGATCTCGTGGATGGCCTCGATGACCGAACCGCGGGGTCCGACCATCGCCTCGGTCTGATCACCCACCACGTTTGCGACGATCGTCTCCTCCTCGATCGTGACTTCGACGGTGCCGTCCAAGCCGAACGCCCCCACCAGGCCCTCGAGAAACTCGCGAACCACATCTGCCTGTTCCTGGGTAGGCGCCGCCTGCTCCATTGATCTCTCCCTCCGGTCATCACGCCGCCCACGCTCTTCCGGGCGCGGCTGAGCTGCACGTTCACGTTGTTGTCTGGGTTGCTCCCGCCGGTTGCTCTGCGGTCGCTGGTTCTGCTGGCGCGATTGGCGGGGCGCAACCTCGGTCTGCCCATCCGATCCGGATTCGCCGCCCTTCTTTCGCCGCCGGCGCTTTCGACCGGACGGTCGAGGCTTGATCCGCACGACGGCATCTTTGCCCCCGATACCGAGAAAGCCCTTCTCGCCTTCGCTCACGACCTCGACGATTGCCTGGTCGACATTCTCCAGACCGAGCTCTTTGAGCCCGAATTCGACGGCCACCGCCACCGTCTTGCCGCTGACTTCCACCCATTCCACGGGTTATCTCCTCTTCCGCCGCTGCTGCTTCTTGGAGGACACCGGGTGGGGCTTCTTCGAGCCCTCCACCACCGGTGTCGTATCCTTCCCCTTTTCGACCGCCGCCATGCCGGGAGCGGGATGAGGCCGCCCGTCGATGGCGAAGATCGCGAACTGCTGGCCGAGACGGAACAAGTTCGACGTCGTCCAGTAGAGAACCAGGCCGGCAGGGAAGTTCCACGACACGAACCCCAGCATCACCGGCATGAATCGGGTGATGGCCTGTTGTGTCTGCTGCTGCTGGCGTTGCTGCGGTGTGAGATCCTGAGTGCTGGCATTGGAGCCCCGCTGGGCGTGCCACATCTGGAAGTACTGGGTGGCGATCATGAGAACGAGCATCAGCACGTACGGAATGGCGGTCACCACTGCCGACCTGATCCCGTTGCTCATGTTGAGGGAGAGGTCCATTCCCAGAAAACGTTGCGGGCCACCCCGGACTGCCGCCAGCAGGGCGGATTCCGCCGGCAGGAACACGGCCTCGACGTCCTTTCCGGTGGAGATCTCAGAGACATTCTGGAGGACACGGAACAGCGCGAACCAGATCGGCATCTGCACCAGAATCGGTAGCAGGCACCCCCCGGGAGTGGCTCCTGCCTCGCGCTGTGCCCGCATCAGCTCCTTCTGCATCTTCTCGGGTTCGTCCTTGAGTTCCTTCTGGATGCGTTTGATCTCCGGCGCCACTGCCTGAAAGGCCCTGGTCGAGCGGGTCTGCTTCAACGTCAAGGGGAACAGGAGGATGTTGATGGTGACGGTCAGCAGGATGATGGCCAACCCAAACGATGGTATGAGGTCGTAATAGAACGACAACAACCATCCAATCCCTTGTTCGATGTAGCGGAATAGCTGGCCCACGAGTTCATGACCCCCATCGGGTAGGTACCGGATCGAAACCCGACGATCCGAATGGATGACATCTTCCCAGCCGGCGGATGGCGAGGATCCCGCCCCTGACGATCCCGAAGCGACCCAACGCCTCGATCGCGTAGGACGAGCAGGAAGGGGAGAACCGGCAATTCCTTCCCAGCAGGGGACTGAGGACGAGTTGATAGAGCCGAATCGGGACGGCGGCGATAACGCCCGTCAACCGCTTCTTCTCTCGATCCGTCGTCATCTTCCTGCTCCCTGGGCTCCGTAGGCCACCGCCGTCCGCAACCCTTCTACCATTTCCTGGAAGGCCACCTCGACCGCTCCAGGGCGGGCAATCACCACATAATCGAACCCGACCGCCAGTTCCAAGGCCGCCAGAGCGTGGCGGATTCGGCGTCTGGCCCGGTTGCGGGCGACTGCACCACCTATTCGCCGACCGACGACCAGCCCAACCCGAACCGCCTGGAGGTCGTTGGGGTTGATGATGATCGTCAGCGGTCCCCGATTGCGGCGGACACCGGAATCGAGGACCTTGGAGAAAGCTTGGCGGCCGCTGAGCGGAAGCACCCGACCGCGGTCAGGCGGCGAGACGCTTGCGACCCTTGTCGCGCCGGGACTTCACGATGGCTCGTCCCGAGCGGGTCTGCATGCGGTGCCGAAAGCCGTGCTTGCGCTTGCGGCGTCGGACTTTTGGCTGATAGGTACGTTTCATGAAGAGATCCAGATCTGGGGATTGACCGATGAAGGCTACGGACTCGGGTTCCTCTTTGTCAAAGCCTGAGCAGTCCGCGACAAATTGGGCAAGGACGCGAAAAGTCGATTATCGCCCTGAGCCGCCATTCTCCCGCTCGCCGGTCCATCGTCCTCGGCCTCCAGGTTCTGCTGAGCAGGCATTTCGCGCCCGATGACCCCCGCGGAACCGGGCTCCAAGTCAGGATTCCGCGCTCTTGACCGGCCCGCTCCGGTTGTTTTACGGTGCCCTCCACGACCACTGCCCAGGTTGACACTTCCCTCCTGGCCCGGCGGTTGGACGCGCCCGTCGGTTCACCGGCGAGCGCCGGACGAGAACGGTTTTTCATGGCGTTGTCCACACTTGTGGATGGACATGTGGACAACGCGGCGGGTGGAGAGAGAGGAGACTCTTGGTGGTGGACGCGCAACACTTCGAAGGGGTCGATGCATCGGATCAATTCCAACGAACCCTCCGGGACAGCGCCAATCCCGCCACCTGGCAGACCTGGTTCTCGCGGCTCCGGATCGAGCGCCGGCCCGACGGGTACACGGTGGTCGCCCCCTCGGACTTCCACCTCCATTGGATCCTCGACAAACACCAGCAGTCGATCCAGGCAGCGTTTTCGACTGCCTACGGTCCTGATGCCGTCCTCCGCTTCGAGGCGGCCCTCGACGATCTCGAGATCGACGATCCCGATGTGGTCCGCAGCCCGGTCGATCCGGAGAAGGGTCACCAACCGGAGCTCCCGATGCAGCCGGAGCAACTGGCCCGCCTCATCAAGAAATACCGGTTCGAGTCTTTCGTCGTCGGTCAGTCGAATCGGTTCGCGCACGCGGCGGCGATGGCGGTGGGGGAGACGCCCGGCACCCGCTACAACCCGCTCTTCATCTACGGAGGCGCCGGGCTCGGCAAAACCCACCTGCTCCACGCCATCGGGCATCTCGCCCTCGAGCTCTACCCGGACCTCTCGGTCCGATACGTGTCCTCCGAGACCTTCTTCACCGAGTTCATCGACGGGATCCGCAAGAAGCGGATGGACGACTTCAAACAGCGGTACCGAACCACCGACATCCTCCTCCTCGACGACATCCAGTTCTTCGAAGGCAAGGAACAGATGCTCGAGGAGTTCTTCCACACCTTCAACACCCTCTACGAGACGGGCAAGCAACTCGTGATCAGCTCGGACCGGGCGCCCCGCCACCTCTCCACACTGGAGGATCGGCTCAGGAGCCGCTTCGAGTGGGGGCTGATCACCGACATTCAGCCACCCGATGTCGAGACTCGCCTCGCCATCCTGAAGAGGAATGCCGAGTTCTGTCCTACCCCGGTGCCGGCCGACGTCCTCCATCACATCGCCACCCTCGTCTCGGACAACATCCGCGAGCTGGAGGGGACCCTCACCAGGGTCACGGCCTTTGCCTCGCTCACGGGTCAACACGTGACCCTCGACCTGGCCGAAACCGTGCTTCAGGATCTGCTCCCCGGCCAGTCCAAGCGCACGATCGACGGGCCCCGCATCCTCGACGAGGCTGCCTCCGACTTCGGCTTTGCGATCGAAGAGCTGCGCGGGCCCTCGCGCCGTCAGCCGCTGGTCCTCAGCCGTCAGATCGCCATGTACCTGTGCCGGGAGCTGACCGACCTGTCGCTGCCGCGGATCGGGGACCTCTTCGGTGGTCGCGATCACACCACCGTGCTCCACGGTGTCGAGAAGATCCGCAAGCTCATGCAGACCGACCGGGCGGTCTATGACAAGGTCACCGAGCTCTCCCAACGGCTGAGGAAAACGTGAGTAACTCCTGTGGATCATCCGGGAGTTACCCCCAGTCGCCGGCACCCCCCTGCCGGTGCCCTGTGAACATCCTCCCGATCCTCCACAGCCTCGCCTCCGAGAATCCGGCGTAATTTCAACTCCCGAAGCGAATCGTCCACAATCCACACCACCTACTACTGCTACTTCTGATTTGATAGATAAGAAAGAAAGAAGAAGAAGGAAGGACAACTGTGCGTATCAGAGCCGAGCGTGACGATCTGGGGGATGTGTTCGCCCGCGCCAACCGTGCAGTCGGTCCACGTGCTGCTCTCCCCGTGCTGCAAGGGTTGTTGTGCGAGGTGTCGGGTGGAACCCTTCAGGTCACCGGCACCGATCTCGAGATGACCGTCCGCACCCAACTCGGAGTCGAGGTTCTGCAGGAGGGACGAGCCGTGATCCCCGGGAAACTCCTGGAGCAGGCGGTCCGGCGTATGCCCAAGGGCCCGGTCACGATCGGAGCCGAAGAGGGTGAGGTGGAGATCCTCGGGAAGGGCCCCCGTTTTGGGCTCAGGCTTCTCTCCGCCGACGACTTCCCGTCGGTCGACACCACCCCGGCGGGCGGCACCGAGGTCGACGGCGACCGGTTGGCCCAGGCGGTGTCCCAGGTGGCGGTAGCCGCTTCGAGCGACGGGGCTCGACCCATCATCACCGGCGTCTTGTTCGAATCCACCGAAGCCGGCGTCCGCCTGGTGGCCACCGACTCATACCGGTTGGCGGTGTGTGACCTGGAAGGACTCGGGATCGAGGGTTCTGGCCTCATCCCGGCCCGGGGGCTGAAGGAGTTGCCGCGGACCATCGGTTCGAGCAAGGTGAGGGTCGATCTGTCCGGGCGAGAGGGGGTGTTCGGATCCGATCGGGGCACGCTCCGGTTGAGGATGATCGAGGGAGCTTTCCCCAAGTACCGGACCCTCCTCCCCGAGTCCTACCCCAATCAGGTCATCGTCTCGAAGGAGTCCCTCCTCGAGGCATTGGGTCGGGTGGCGCTGGTCGCCGAGGATCACATCCCGGTTCGGCTCCGCATTTCCGAGGGAGGGGTGGAGATCGCCGTGAGCCGGCAGGACGTCGGTGGCGAGACCGAACACCTCAGTGGTGAGTACAAGGGCGAGGCCGACGAGGTGACGATCGCCTTCAATCCTCGCTATCTGGCCGACGGGGTGACCGCGGTGAACAGCGAACACGTCCGCATCCAGGTGATCGACAGCCTCAAACCGAGTGTCATCGATTCGCTCGACGACCCGGCATTTCTCTACCTGCTCATGCCGGTTCGCATCTGAATGCGGCTTGGCTGGATCGCCATAACCGGCTTCCGGTCCCATCACAGCCTGGAGTGGCATCCCGATTCGGATACCAACCTGATCGTCGGCAAGAACGGGGCCGGAAAGACCAACCTCCTCGAGGGGATCGGATATCTCGCCACGCTCCGGTCGTTTCGGGGGGCCCCCGACGAGAGCCTGGTCGAGTACGAGGCGGACTCGGCGGTCACCCGGGGGGAGGTGGAGGGCTTCGACACCAAGACGCTCATCGAGATCGAGATTCGGCGGCGGGGCGGCCGGCGCGCCCTGGTCAACCGGCAGCGGTTGGCTCGCACCACAGATCTCCTCGGCTACATCCGGTTGGTGGCCTTCCTCCCCGAGGACCTGGAGATCGTCAAGGGCGGCCCGTCGGAGCGGCGGCGCCTGCTCGACGATCTGGCGGTGCAGGTGTGGCCGGCCAGCCACCTCGAGCAGATGGAATTCGATCGTTCCCTGCGGCAACGGAATGCGTTCCTGAAGCAGGGGGACCGTGACACCACGACGCTGGGGGTGTGGGACGAGCGCCTCGCCCAGGCGGCCGGGAAGATCGCGGCCCGACGGGCCCGTATCGTCGGCCTGCTGATGGGGACGGTCGACGGGGCGTACCGGCGAATCGCCGGCAGTGATGCCAGGATCGGCTTCGAGTTGTTGTCCGACTGGGGGGGCTCGCTCGACCTCAAGACCACCTCGGCCGAGTTCACCGACCGCTGCCGGGAGGCCCTCGAGAAGGGGAGGCGCGCCGACCAGGAACGCCGGATCACCCTGTGGGGCCCGCACCGTGACGACCCGATGCTGATTCTCGACGGACATGACCTGCGTTATCACGGGAGCCAGGGAGAGCAGAGAACGGCCGTGCTGGCGCTCCGCCTGGCAGGTCACCGGGTGATCGAGGATGTGGTGGGAGAGCCACCGATCCTGTTGCTCGACGACGTCTTCTCCGAACTCGACGCCGACCGGTCGTCGGCGCTGGCGTCGGCGCTGCCCGATCACGGCCAGGCCTTCGTCTCGACCGCCGACCGGCGGGACGTGCCCCTCGAGGGGCGAGCGTGGCACCTCGAGGGAGGAATCATCTCATGACCCGCCAGCCGACCGGGATCGGAGAGATCCTCGACTCGGTGCTCCGTTCGATCGGATTGAGTGATCCGGCGGTGTGGAAACGGCTCGAGGCCGAGTGGCCGGAAGTCGCCGGAGAGCCCTGGTCGACCATGTCGAGGCCGGTGGCGCTCACCCGATCCGTCCTGCTGGTGGAGGCGGTTTCCCCGGCGGCGGTGTCGATCCTGCGCTTCGGGGTGGCGGGCCTCAGCCAGCGGCTCAATCAGGCCCTGGGGGCAGGGGTCGTCAAAGACGTCAAGGTTCGCCCGCCGGGTCGTCCGGGGAGTCGCTGAGCTTTTACCCGGAGCCCGAAACGGCTAGAATTACACCCAGCGGATTTCCCCCTCAACCCCCAATGGTTTGTTGTTCGACGTGCCGGGGGCGGGTCCCCACTGCCCGGGGGAGATGTCGTTCGGGACGCTGCTTCTGCGGATGGCGGACCGCCGAGGTGAGGACCGCAGACGGAAGAGAGATCGAGGAGACACGTGGCATCCACATCAGGTTCGTACGGAGCTTCCCAGATCACCGTGCTCCGGGATCTCGAGCCCGTTCGCAAACGGCCCGGGATGTACATCGGCTCGACCGGGCCGCGCGGGCTGCACCATCTCGTCTGGGAGGTCGTCGACAACGCCGTCGACGAGGCGATGGCCGGCTACTGCACCAGGATCGACGTCACCCTGCTGGCCGACGGCGGTGTGCGGGTCGTCGACAACGGTCGCGGGATCCCGGTCGACACCCACCCGGAGACAAAGGAATCGGCGCTGACCACCGTCCTGACCAAGCTCCACGCCGGGGGCAAGTTCGAGAGCGGGGCCTATCAGGTGTCGGGAGGCCTGCACGGGGTGGGGGTGTCGGTGGTGAACGCCCTCTCGTCCCGTTTGGAGGCCGAGGTGCGGCGCGACGGGTTCGTCTGGGAGCAGGCGTTCGAACGCGGGCATCCCAAGGGCAAAGTCGCCAAGGGGAGACCGTGGAAGCGCGACACCGGCACGACCGTGACCTTTTGGGCAGACAGCCAGATCTTCACCGAGACGACGATGTACGACTACGACGTCGTGGCCTCTCGCCTGCGCGAGATGGCCTTCCTCAATCGTGGGGTGGAGATCTCACTGACCGACGAGCGTCAGGATCCCGTCAAGACCGAGCAGTTCATGTACCGGGGCGGGCTGGTGGATTTCGTCAAACACCTCAACACCAACCGTGAGCCGTTACACGCCCACGTGATCGAACTGACCGACGTCTCCGAGGAAGCCGAGATGGAGATCGCCCTGCAGTGGACGACGGCCTACACCGAGTCTGTCCTGAGTTTCGCCAACAACATCAACACCCACGAGGGCGGGACTCACGAGGAAGGCTTCCGCAAGGCGCTGACCAACGCCATCAACGCCTTTGCCCGTTCCAAGAACCTTCTCAAGGAGAAGGACCAGAACCTCACCGGGGAAGACATCCGGGAAGGTCTCACGGCGGTCGTCTCGGTCAAGGTGCGTCAGCCCCAGTTCGAAGGTCAGACCAAGACCAAGCTCGGCAACAGCGAGATTCGCTCCTACGTGGAGCGGGCGCTCAACCAGAAGCTGCCGGAGTGGCTGGAGCGGTATTCGACCGAGTCGAGGCGCATCGTCGAGAAGTCGGTGACGGCCGCCAAGGCCCGCGAGGCCGCTCGCAAGGCCCGCGAGCTCACCCGACGCAAGTCGGGGCTCGAGTCCGGGGGTCTCCCCGACAAGCTGGCCGACTGTTCGTCACGAGAGCCCGAGTACTGCGAGCTGTTCATCGTGGAAGGCAACTCGGCCGCCGGGCCGGCCAAAGAGGCGCGCGACTCCGAGCACCAGGCGGTGCTCCCGATCCGGGGAAAGATCCTCAACGTCGAGAAGGCCCGCCTCGCCAAGGCCCTGCAGAACGCCGAGGTGCAGGACATCATCACCGCCATGGGGACGGGGATCGGCGAGGAGTTCGACGCCACCAAGGCCCGTTATCACAAGGTGGTGCTGCTGGCCGACGCCGACGTGGACGGAGCCCACATCCGCACCCTCCTCCTCACCCTGTTCTTCCGCCACATGCGCGGTCTGATCGAGTCCGGCTACATGTACATCGCCCAGCCGCCGCTGTATCGGGTGAAGGTCGGCTCCAAGGTGTACTACCTCAAGGACGATGCCGCCCTCGAGGCCTTCAAGGTCGACCATCCCAAGGTCAAGCCCAGCCGGTTCAAGGGTCTGGGGGAGATGAACGCCGACGAGTTGTGGGACACGACCATGAACCCCGAGACCCGCACTCTGCTGCGGGTCGAGCTCGATGATGCCGGGCGGGCCGAACAGACCTTCTCCACGTTGATGGGAGAGGACGTCGCCGACCGCAAGGCGTTCATCCAGCAGAACGCCAACGACGTCCGCTTCCTGGATATCTGATCGGAGCGCCATGAGCGAAGAGACCACCGAATTCGAAGAGCGGGAACAGCCCGAGATCGACATCAACACCGAGATGGAGCAGTCGTTCATCGACTATGCCATGTCGGTCATCGTGTCCCGGGCGTTGCCCGACGTTCGCGACGGGCTGAAGCCGGTGCAGCGCCGAATCATCTGGTCGATGTCGGAGAACAACATCGGCCCCACCACCGCCCACCGCAAGTGCGCCAAGGTGGTCGGCGACGTCATGGGCAACTACCACCCGCACGGCGACCAGGCCATCTACGACGCCCTGGTGCGGATGGGTCAGCACTTCTCGATGCGCCATCTCCTCATCGACCCGCAGGGGAACTTCGGCACCATCGACGACCCGCCGGCCGCTCCCCGTTACACCGAGTGCCGGCTGTCGCATCTCTCCATGCGGCTGCTCGAGGGGATCGACGAGAACACGGTGAATTTCGAGCCCAACTACTCCGAGGAGATGCAGCAACCGACGGTGTTGCCGGCCCGCTTTCCCAACCTGCTCGTCAACGGGAGTCAGGGAATCGCGGTGGGGATGGCCACCAACATCCCGCCGCACAACCTCGGCGAGGTGATCGACGCCTGCGTCCACATGATCGACAACCCCGACGCCGACTCGGAGGAGTTGATGGGCTTCGTGAAGGGGCCCGACTTCCCGACCGGGGGTTACCTGGTCGGTTTCACGGGCATCAAGGACGCCCTCGCCTCCGGGCGGGGATCGGTGAAGATCAGGGCCGTGGCCGACGTCCAGGAGCTGAAGCGGGGCCGGACCGGCATCGTGGTGACCGAGTTGCCGTTCCAGGTATCGATCGAACGGGTCATCTCCAAGATCAAGACGCTGGTCGACGACAAGCGGATCACCGGCATCTCGGATGTCCGCAACGAGTCCTCGTCGCGGGTCGGCACCCGTCTGGTGATCGAGCTCAAGCGGGACGCGGTTCCCCAGGTGGTCCTCAACCAGTTGTTCAAGAACACCCCGCTCCAGGACAGCTTTGGATACAACGTGGTGGCGCTGGTCGACGGAGTCCCCCGAACCCTCAACCTGGCGCAGATGATCGGTCACTATCTCGATCATCAGATGGAGGTCATCGAGCGGCGGACCCGCGACCGCCTCGAGAAGGCGCAGGCCAGGGCCCACATCCTCGAAGGTTTGATGATCGCGGTCGACAACCTCGACGAGGTGATCGGGATCATCCGGGGATCGGCCGACACCGCCACCGCCCGGGACGCACTGATCGAACGGTTCGCCCTCTCCGAGGTCCAGGCCAACGCCATTCTCGAAATGCGGTTGCGCCAGCTCACCGCCCTGTCGATCAACGACCTGCGGGAGGAGTTGGAGCGGCTCCGGACGACTATCGCCGAGTTGGAGGCGATCCTCGCCAGCCCGATTCGGCGCCGCGAGATCATCAAGACCGAATTGGCCGAGATCAAGGAGAAGTTCGCTCAACCCCGGCGGTCGCAGATCATCCCCGACGAAGGGGACCTCTCACTGGAGGATCTGATCGCCGACGAGGAACTGATCGTCACCGTGTCCCAGTCCGGGTACGTGAAGTCGGTTCCGACCAGCACCTACCGCACCCAGGCCAGGGGAGGAAGAGGCGTCAAGGCGGCCGAGTTGAACGAAGACGACGTGGTGGTCCACATGGTCCACACCACCGCCCACGCCTATCTGTTGTTCTTCACCAACAAGGGGCGGGTGCATCGAGCCAAAGCCCACCAGATCCCCAAGCAGTCGCGGATCGCCAAGGGGGTGCTGGCCCAGTCGGTTCTGCCCCTGGAGCCGGAGGAGCGGGTCCAGGCGGTTATCGACACCCGCGACTACGAGACCAACCGTTACCTCGTGATGGTGACCAAGCTCGGTCAGGCGAAGAAGACAGAGCTGAAGGAGTACGACTCCCGCAATCAGACGCTCATCGCCATCAACCTGGCCGACGACGACGAGCTGGTGGCGGTGCGCACCACCAACGGCGAGAACGACATGCTTCTGTTCACCAAGAATGGACAGGGGATCCGCTTCTCCGAAGGTGACCTCCGGCCGATGGGCCGGGCCACCCAGGGCGTGCGCGGGATCAAGCTCCGAACCGGCGACGAGGTGGTGGGGGCCGCCTCGAACACCGAGGCGGAGGAGGTCCTGATCATGACCTCGCGCGGATTCGGGAAACGAACGCTGATGGATCAGTTCCCCAAGCAGAACCGGGGCGGGATCGGGGTGAAGGCGATGAAGCTGACCAAACCGCGGGGAACCCTGATCGGTGCCCGGGCAGTGTCGAGGGAGATGGAGGTGTTCCTGATCTCGTCGACCGGCATCGGCATTCGCACCAAGGTCTCCAGCATCTCCCGCCAGCAGCGCGATGCGACCGGCGTGAAGGTCATGGATCTCGGTGGGGGAGAACTGGCGGCGTTTGCCATCGTGGTCGGCGAAGACGAGTGAAACGGCGCGGCGGTCGCGGGGCTGAAGGGGTCTCCGGGTAGACTCCCCGGAGAGGAGATGTCATGACTCAAGTGCGACGAGTTCGGCGGATCATCCGCAAGTTCGATGCCTGGACCGTGTTCAAGGTGTCGGCGGTCGTGTGGGTGGTGACCGCCATCGCCCTCGTGCTCGGGTTGGTGATGTTCTGGTCGGTGGTCACGGCTTCCGGGATTCCGCAACGACTCACCGAC
Organism: Actinomycetota bacterium; assembly: GCA_036745195.1. Lineage (GTDB taxonomy): Bacteria > Actinomycetota > Acidimicrobiia > Spongiisociales > ZC4RG35 > JBFHRE01. The sequence continues at coordinate 63,266 of DAIOGO010000001.1, forward strand.
TTTCTCATCAAGATCTCCCTGCTCGACCCCGGATCGGCCCCGTTTGCCAACAGCGAGCAATTCATGCGTTTGGCCGTCTACACCGCCATCCTGGTGGCGGTGGTGGGGACCGCCATGACCACCCTTCTCGCCATCACCTACAACCTGGTGAGCGACGTGGTGGGCGGTATCGAGGTCATCGTGCTCGAGGAGACCCTGACTGCCGGACCACCCCCGCCGATGGTGCAACGGGTGCGAGCGGTCCCCGCCCGGGATCAACCCACCGAGGAGACCCCGGTCATCGCCAAACGGTAGGCGTTCCCGGTCGTCCTTCTACCCCGGCCCGGACTCGGCGATCACCAGACCCATGGCGGCGCAGGCGTCGAGATATCGTTCCGCCTGACCCCACACCGGTCCCGGGTGGCTGACCAGGAAGACGCCGGCCGCCAGGCAGACCCCCGCCAGGAAGGGTGGGTGGTCGATCACTGCCAGGATCCGGGAGCCATCACCGGCGGCCACCGCCGCCAGCGGCCCCTCGGTCGGGCATCGTTCCACCCCGTCGGTGTCGGGTCGCGACAGCAGTCTCCCCACCGGTGGCGGGAAGTCGAAGAAGCGGGGTGAGCGCTGCGGCCGCCCCGGTTCGGTGATGGCCAGGCGCACCGTCCCGGAGAGGCGGTGGCCGAGACTCCGGGCGAGGCCGATCGGGCCGGCGTACGTGACCGTCCCGCCGGTGTCGACCGTCACCGAGCGAACGGTGGGGTCGGCACGACCCACCACCACGTCGAACCCGTCGGAAGAAACTACCTTCGTCATCCGTCCGGCCCAGCCGGGCGGGGGAGCGAAGTCGGAGACGCCGACGGCCGCCACGTCGGGATGGGCCGCCAACGAGGCGGCGGCCCGGAGGGCGACTTGGTCGTCACCGGTGACCAGGATCCTCATCATCGCCCCCGCAGGCTGCCCAGGATCTCCTTGCAGGTCGGACATACCGGATACCGCTCGGGGTCGCGATTGGGAATCCAGCGCTTGCCGCACAGCGCCTCGACCTCTACCCCCTCGATGTTGGATCGGACGATGTCGGCCTTCTTGACGTAGTGGGCGAATCGCTCGTGATCCCCATCCCCCAGTCGGGGGTCGATTCTGAGGTCGGCTTCGGTAGATGGCGGCACCCGGCCCATTGTGCCAGGCGGGACCCCGCCTCCCAACAGTGGTGATGGGTTGGCCCCTTTTTGGGACTTTCTCCGGTGGACCGCCCCGAGACCGCCGCGATACTCTCGCCCGATGGCCGTGAAGGTGGATGTCGTCGTCGTCGGCGCCGGAGTCATCGGTGCCGCCACCACATTCGAGCTGGCCCGGCAGGGTCGGGCAGTCACAGTGGTGGATGCCGGGCCGGCGGTGGGAGCCGGATCGACCAGTGCCTCCTCCGCCATAATCCGTTTCCACTTCTCCACCTGGGAGGGGGTCCTCACCGCCTGGGAGTCGGCCGCCATGTGGAGGGACTTTCCCCGGCACCTGGGGCAGGACCCGGGCGGTCTGGCCCGGTTCGTCGAGACCGGCTGTCTGGTGTTCGACCCCCCCGGGGGCAACCGGGATTCGGTGCTGCCCCTGCTCGACCGGGCGGGAATCGATTACGAGTTGCTGGCCCCCTCCGATCTCCGGCTCCGTTTCCCCGCCCTCGACATCGGCGACTTCTGGCCGCCGAAGCGAGTCGACGATCCCGACTTCGCCGCCGAAGCCACTGCCGAACTGGGCGCCTACTTCACCCCCCAGGCCGGCTTCATCGACGACCCGATGCTGGCGGCGGCCAACTTCATGGCGGCGGCCTCGTCCCACGGAGCCCGTCTCCTCCTCAGGCAACGGGTGGTCGAGGTTCGCCGCGATTCCGGCCGGGTGGCGGGGGTGACCCTGGCCAGTGGAGAGGAGATCGACGCCCCGGTGGTGGTCAACGCCGGTGGGCCGGAATCCGGTGTCCTCAACCGGTTGGCAGGCGTGGCGGGGGAGATGCGGATTCGGCACCGCCCGTTGCGCCAGGAAGTCATCGTCGCCGCCGCCCCCGACGGGTTCACCGTTGGTGGAGGTGGCACCGTGGTGAGCGACACCAACTTCGGCACCTACTTCCGCCCACACCCGGGGGGAACACTCTTGATGGGAGGGACCGAGCCGGCCTGCGACGAGTTGGAGTGGGTGGCGGATCCGGCGGTGTTCGACGAACACCCGACGATGGAGGGATTCGAGCGGATCTCGCTCAGGGTGGCCCGGCGCCTGCCCACGCTGGGCCTTCCCCACCGGCCGGTGGGCCTGGCAGCGTTGTACGACGCCAGCGACGACTGGCTGCCGATCTACGACCGGAGCAGCCTGGAGGGGTTCTTCATGGCGTGCGGGACCAGTGGCAACCAGTTCAAGAACGCCCCGATGGCGGGTCGTTTCATGGCGGCACTGGTGGAGGCGAGCGAGCGGGGGATCGACCACGACACCACACCGATCCAGGTGGTCGGGCCCCTCACCGGTCAACCGATCGACCTCGGCGCCTTCTCCCGTCTCCGGGATCGGGCGGTCACCTCTGGCTCGGTGATGGGCTGACAATCGACCCCAGGCCGGGCCAGAGCGGTTGAGGCGTTTCCGACCAGCTGTCGATTTCTCATGGATTCGGTGCCGCTCTAGCGTGGGAACGGCTGCCGCTTGCCGGCGCCTCCCCATTCGTCTCGAGGTTGGATCGTGAAGCTAGTAATCCGGGCGCTTGTCGCCGCCGTCATCAAAGCCCCCTGGTTCCTGATCGTGGGGGCACTCGTTCTCACCGGAGTGCTCGGGGCGCTCTCGACCGGCGCCGACCGGTCGACCGGACAGGCGGGGTTCGCCCCCGACAATCCCGAGATCGAGGCCTCCAACACCATTCAGGAGTTGTTCGGAGCGGATGCGGCCGAATCGGTGATGCAGGTCATCGTGCGCTCGGACAGCGGTGATGTGATCACCGCCGAGGCGCTGGCGGCCGTCGAGTCCGCCCTCGCCAACCTGAGCGCCAGCGATGTCGGCCAATCCCTCTCGGTTCGACCCGAGCGGCCCCAACCGTTCTTCTCCTACCTGGCCCCGGTGCAGTTCGGGGCCGAAGCCCAGGGGATCCCGACCGACGCCCTCACCGACGCACAGGTGAAGGAGATCTACCAGGGAACCCTGGCCAATCCCGATGCGGCTGCTCAGCTGGCCTTTGCCACCCAGTTGGTGGCCGACAAGGAGGATGACGGGCTCAACGAAGCCGGCTTGATCCTCGTCTTCATCGAAGCCGTCGACGGCAGCCAGGAGGGTGCAGTCGAAGCCCAGATCTCTCGGGAGCAAGCCGTCGCCGAGGCGCTCACGGCGGTCGATCTCCCTGCCGGACTCGAGATCCGGCCCTTCTCATTCAACCTGCTGTTCGGGGCCGGAGGAGACTTCGAGTCCGAACTGGGGCGGTTGTTCGCATCTGCGTTTGCGATCATCGTGGCGATCCTCATCTTCGTGTACTGGATGCGACCGGTCTCGGGTCGGGGCAAGGTGATCCGCCGATCGCTCGCCGACATGTCGGTCACGATGCTGACGATCGTCATGGCCATAGTGTGGATGCAGGGGATCGGAGCCATCTTCCAGAACCTCGGTTGGATCGGGCCCTTCAGCGAGATCGCCCAGATCGTGCCGGTCCTGCTCATCGGTCTCGGAGTGGACTACGGGATCCACCTCATCTCCCGTTACCGGGAGGAGGCGGGTGAGGGCCTGGCCGTGGCCGAATCGATCCGGTTGGCGATCGGCACCTCCGGCGTGGCGCTGACCCTCGCCACCCTCACCACCGTGATCGGTTTCCTCACCAACGTCACCAACCCGGTCCCGGCGTTGAAGGACTTCGGCATCCTCTCCGCCGTCGGCATTTTCGCCTCTTTCGCGCTGATGTTGACCTTCGTGCCGGCGTTGCGACTGCTGTTGGACAAGCGGGCCGAGGCGAGGGGAACGCTTCCGGTGGAGGCGTTCCGCGCCTCGGCAGAGGAGCGGCTGCTGCCAAGGATCATGGAGAAGACGGCCGTGCTGGCCGAGCGTTTCGCCGTCCCCACCTTGGTGGTGATGGTGGCGCTCGGCGGGCTCGGCTACTACGGGCTGTCCCAACTCGAAACCCGCTTCTCGTTCACCGACTTCCTCCCCGCCGACGCCCCCGAGGTCGAGACGTTCAATATCCTCAACGAAGAGTTCGGCGGCGGCTTCGGCGAAACCACCCAGGTGCTGATCGAGGCCCCTGAGGGTGGGGATCTGGCCACTCCCGAGGTCTACAACGCCCTGCGCCAGGTGGGACAGGACCTGGCCGGCGTCGACGACATCCTCACGATTCCGACGCCGTTCGGGGAGGTGGCGCAGGCGAACAACCCGGTGACGGTCTTCCAGCAGCTCATCGCCCCGGCAGAACCGGGCGGGATGCCGGCCAACCCTGAGTTGGCCCAGGCGGCAGTCGCCCTGGGCCTCCAGCCGGACGGCTCGGTATCGGCCGATGCCGACGTCGCCGGGCTGTGGGCGCTGGCCGCCGAGGCCGCCCCCGAGCAGATGACCAGGGTGGCTCATGTCGCCGGGGAGGGACGGGTCGACGCCATCCAGGTGGAGATCGGCACCCGGGCCGGCGAGCAGGGTGCCCGTCAGCTGCGAGAGAACCTGATCACTGCTTTTGCTCCGATCGCCGCCTTCGAAGGGGTGACTGTGACCCCGACCAGTCAGTCGATCATCTCCGACGTGGTGGTCAAGGCCCTCTCCGACTCGCAGGTGAGTTCGCTGCTCTACACGATCATCGCCGCCACCATCGTGCTCATCATCAACTTCTGGTTCGAGAACCGGCGCCCGTTCCTCGGTGTCCTCACCATGATCCCGGTGGCGCTGGTGGTGTTGTGGACGTTCGGGTTGATGTTCGTGAGCGGGATCCCGTTCGGGCCGGTCACCGCCACACTGGCGGCGCTGGCGGTCGGGATCGGCGTGCCATACACCATTCACCTGGCGAGGCGCTTCGAGGAGGACCGCAACCGGTTCGACAACATCGAGGACGCCATTCGCTCCACCACCAGACACACCGGTGGTGCCCTGGCCGGGTCGGCTTTCACCACCGCCGCCGGGTTCGGCATCCTGATCACCTCGTCGCTGACCCCGTTCAAGCAGATGGGCCAGGTCACCGCCTACGCCATCGGCCTGTCCCTGGTCGGGTCGGTGCTGGTGTTGCCGTCGCTGCTGGTGCTGTGGGAGAGGTGGCATCGCAAGCGCGGCGACCTCGATCAGACCCCCGAGACCGTCTCGGTGGCGTGATCGCTCTCAGGCTCGCATCCGCGACCCGGCCGGATCGAGCACCGGGTGGGTGAGGAGACGGGCCGGGCGGCGGTGCCCGATGATCTCGACCTCGAACCCCTCGGTGCCCGGCGCCGCCAGCCCGGCCGGGACGTAGCCGAGGGCGAGGGACACTCCGCTGTAGTGGGCGTACGCCCCTGAGGTGACCCACCCCACGACGGCCCCGTCGTGCCAGATCGGTTCGTCCCCGATCACATCGGCCGGTTCGTCAGGGTCGGGATCCACTGCCAGGTACACCAGATGACGCTCGGGTCCCCGAGCCATCTCAGCCTCCAGGGCGGCTCTGCCGATGAACTCGTGGTCCAGCCTCAGGTACCGGTCCATTCCTGCCTCGAGCGGCGTGTAGATCGGCCGGTACTCGCGGTACCAGGTCCCGAACATCTTCTCCATCCTCAGGGACATGAGCGCCCGGAACCCGAAGAGGGCCATGTCGTGGGGGCGCCCCGCCTCCCACAACAAGTCGAAGAGCGCCCGCTGGTATTCGGGGGCGACCCAGATCTCGTATCCGAGGTCCCCGCTGTAGGTCATCCGGCCGACCCAGGCCGGGATCATCCCGACGTCGACCCGGCGAAACGTCATGAACGGGAAGTCGGCCGTCGCGAGCGAAGTGGCGGTCACCGACTGGAGCACGTCTCGCGCCTTGGGCCCCGCCACCGAGAGGCCGACCAGGGATAGCCCAAGTGCCCGGAACCGGATCGGGCTCCCCGCCGGCAGGTGGTCGATGAACCAACGGGAATGATGGACTTCGGCCGCCTGGGAGCCGAACAGGAAGAAGTCGTCCTCGCCGACCCGGGCCACCGAGAACTCGCCCACGATCCGGCCCTGCGGGTTGAGCATGGCCGTCAGCGAGACCCGGCCATGCGCCGGAAGTCGATTGGTGAACAACCCCTGGAGCCATTCGGCCGTGCCCGGCCCGCTCACCCGGTACTTTGCGAAGTTGGAACACTCGGTCAATCCGACCCGCTCTCGCACTGCCCGGCATTCCTCGGCCACCACCGGGAAGGCGTTGGAGCGCCGGAAGGTCACCTGCTCGACCGGTTCTTCTCCCGGGCGCTGGAACCACAAGGGGTGCTCGAGACCGAACCCCGCCCCCCAGACCGCATTGTGCTCGGTGAGCCGGTCGTAGATCGGGGTGGTGTGGAGCGGCCTTCCGGCCGGCAACTCCTCGTTGGGGAAGGTGATCCTGAACCGTCGACCGTAGTTCTCGCGAACCTTGGCGTTGGTGTAGGCGAGGGTGGCGTAGTCGCCGTAGCGGGCGACATCCATCCCCCAGATGTCCATCCCCGGGTCGCCTTCGGTCATCCAGGTGGCCAGGGCGAGGCCGACCCCGCCTCCCTGCGAGAGGCCGGCCATCACGGCGCACGCCACCCAGTAGTTGCGCAAGCGCCGGATCGGGCCAACCAGCGGGTTGCCATCAGGGGAGAAGGTGAAAGGCCCGTTGACGACACTCTTGATGCCGGCCACCCCCATCGCCGGGTAGTGCCGGAAGGCCACCTCCAGCTCGGGGGCGATCCGGTCGAGGTCGGGGGGGAGGAGTTGCATGTTGAAATCCCACGGGGTCTCCCGGGGCGACCAGGGGACGTTGGCCTGTTCGTAGGTACCGAGCAACATCCCGCCCTGTTCCTGGCGGATGTAGATCTCTCCGGCGAAGTCGAGGGCCATCGGCATCTCGTTGCCGGTGGCCGCCACATGGGCGGCCACCTCGGGCATGTCCTCTGTGACGAGGTAGATGTGCTCCATGGCCAGCACCGGCAGCTCCAGACCGACCATCCTGCCCACCTCCCGGGCCCACAAGCCTCCGGCATTGACGACGTGCTCGGCGTGGATCGTGCCTTGATCGGTGATCACGTCCCAGGTCCCATCCGGGCGTTGGCCGAGGGCATCGACCTTGGTGTGCCGGTAGATCTCGGCACCGGCATTGCGAGCACAGATCGCATACGCATTGGTCACGCCGGTCGGGTCGACGTGGCCTTCGACCGGGTCGTAGAGCGCCCCGATGAAGTACTTCTCCTCGAGCAGCGGGAAGAGAGCCTTGGCCTCGGCGATCGAGATGATCTCCAGGTCCATTCCCAGGTAACGGCCCCGGGCCTGGGCCATCCGTAACCAGTCCATCCGTTCCCGGTCGCTGGCCAGCATCAGTCCCCCTGGCAGGTGGATCGAACAGCTCTGGCCAGAGGCCGCCTCGATCTCCTTGTAGAGCTGGATGGTGTATTGCTGGAGCTTGGAGACGTTGGGGTCGCCGTTGAGGGTGTGCATCCCGCCGGCGGCGTGCCATGTGGAACCGGCGGTCAGTTCCTTGCGTTCGACCAGGACCACATCGGTCCATCCCGCCTTGGTCAGGTGGTACAGCACCGATGCTCCCACCACACCTCCGCCGATCACGACGACCTGGGTCGATGCCTTCACGGTGGTCCTTTCTTCACGTCCCGCGCATTCTGGCACCCCATGTTGCTGCGAACCCTGGGTTCAGGGATACACGTGGTGTCGTTTCCAGCCCACAGTTCGGGTTCCAAGGTCGGCGCCCGACTCCACTAGGTTGCTGGTGAGGAGGTTTCAGCCATGCCCAGTTTCGATATCGTCTCCGAGGTCGACCGGATGGAGGTCACCAACGCCGTCGACCAGGCCAAGCGCGAGGTCACCGGCCGGTTCGACTTCAAGGGCACCGACACCGTGTTCGAGTTCAGTGGTGACGAGATCTCGATCGAGTCGGATTCACCCGGTCGGGTGGACGCCGCCGCCGAGGTGCTCAAGATGCGTCTGGTGCGGCGCGAGGTGTCGCTCAAGGCGCTCTCGGGCGGCGACGTGAAGCCGGTGGGCGGCAACCGGTCGAAGGCCGTCTTCCTGATAAACGCCGGGCTGTCATCGGAGGCGGCCAAGGAGTTGTCCAAGATCATCCGTGACTCCGGCCTCAAGGTGCAGGCCCAGATCCAGGGAGACCAGGTCAGGGTGACCGGGAAGAAGCGAGACGACCTGCAGGCGGCGATCGCCGAGCTCAAATCGCTCGATTACCGGCTACCGCTCCAGTTCACCAACTTCCGGGACTGACTCGCCCTACGAGGTGACACCGATCGCCGGCGGGAGGATCCCGGCCAGGAGGGTGTCCCAATCGGCGATGCCACAGCCATTGGTGCGGTCGATGGTGGCGTTGATCGGCTCGTCATCGATGGTACCGGTGAGCACGGCGACGTCTTCGCCGCCGTAGATCTCGGTGCAGATCTGGCCGGCGGGCGGTCCCAACACCAATCGGTCGATCACGGCAGGATCGCCGAACCGGGCGCAGGCGGCGGCGGCGTCGATGCCGGGAACCGCCGGGGTCACGGTGAAGGTGTCCCCGAAGCAGTCGAGGGTGTAGACGATGGGATCGATGCTGGGATGGCTCACGGTGACCTGGACGGAGCCGATCGCCGCGTCCGCCCCCGGCATCAGCCGGGCAGGAACGGTCGTGGTCGGCGCCGGAGCTGTGCTGGCGGTCGAGTCCCCGCCACAGGCCGTCACCGCCAGAGCGAGCGTTGCGATGAGCATGAGTCGTTTCATGTGAGTCCTCTCCGTTCTTTTCTGCGATTGTGACGCGCCCGGGGGTTCATTGGTTCCCGGCCTGGGCGGCGTGCGCCTGCCGGTGGCACACTCCAGGTGTGGGTTACCCGATTGTCGAGTACCGGTTCGGCAGCGCATGGCACCGGTGGCGCCCCCCTCGCCTCAGGGAGGCGGGCCGATGACCCCCGAGGAGTTCTTCGCAGAAAGCCCATTGGGTTGGACGGTGTTCTCGAGGGTGGAGGACATTCTCGACGGTTTTGGGACCTTCGCAGTTCGAGTGACGAAGAGCCAGGTCGCCTTCCGACGCAAGCGAGTATTCGCCTTGTTGTGGATGCCGGGCAAATGGCTGGCCAGGCCGGCGGCAGAGGTCGTTCTCTCGGTCGCCCTGGGTCGGCGAGATGGGTCGGAGCGATTCAAGGAGGTCGCTCACCCGACCGGCAACCAGTGGATACACCACCTCGAGATTCGAACCCCGGACGACCTCGACCGGGAGGTGATCGGCTGGCTTCGAGAGGCTGCGGACCGCGCCTCGTGAGTCAATCGCGACATGGCGCCTCTGGTCTGGGCCTGGCCCGGATCAGAGGATCTCGGCCGGGAAGAGGCAGAAGGGGTGTCCGTCCGGGTCGAGCATCACCATCACGTCCTCTTGCGGTTGATACTCGGCCACCGTCGCCCCACACTCGATGGCATACGCCACCGCCCCCGCCAGATCGTCGGTGGCAATGTCGAGGTGGGCCATCATCAGCTGCTGACCCGGCCGCGACGGCCACACCGGTGGCGTGTATTCGACATCCTGATGGAAGGAGAGGGCTTGGAACGAGTCGTCGGCCCGCAGGATGACCCAGCCTTCCTCCTCGTACCGCTTGGGCAAGCCGAGCAGCCGTTGATAGAAGCCGGCCAGTGCACCGGCGTCCCGAGTGCTGAGCACGGTCCCGGCGAGCTGGAGGCGGGGTTTGCTCACAGCCGGATGATAGGAATGCTCATCGAACTCGCCTGAGCCGGATCAGCTCGAACGTTGCGACGATGGGCGCTGCCAGCAGCACCGACAGGGACGTGATGTTTGTCCAGAAGTTGCCCGTGTCGCTGGCGAAGGGGTCGAGCCCGGTCATCACCGACACCCGGATCAACACCGACACGGCGGCGAAGAACCCAACGACAACGAAGGCACCCGCCACCCATGCCCACCGACGCGGACGCTCCGATCCGTGTCGCCACGCCACGCCGGCCAGGACGGCGTATGCAATCCCGAGGCCGAGCGGCACCAGGGCCATCCACGTCAGACGTTGCATCCGCGTGCCGGGCTCATCCTCGAACAGCCCAACGATGCCAGAGGCGATCAAGGCCACCCCGAAGACACCTGCGAGGACAGCGACGGACCGGGCCGCCCTCGACGTCGATCCGGCCCCCTCGTCGAGGCGGGGAGTTGTGGTAACCGTCATGGTGACCTCCTCTGGTCACCCTCAGCGTGGGCCGGGAGGGAAGGTGCTCACCAGAGGAATCCTCCCCGTTCGCGCATCTGCCACCCTCGGCCGGCGGCTGACCGCCGTGTCGGGGAGATGAAGATGAGGCTTCGACCGGGCGACGAATCAAGGCCGACAGTGTCGCCCGGTCAGGCCGGGCACGTTCCGGTCAGCCAGCAAACTGCCGGGCATGTACCTCTAGAGAGGTGGTCCGCGACGGACCTACCAGTGGGCCCACCTGGACTTGAACCAGGGACCTCTGCCTTATCAGGGCAGCGCTCTAACCGGGCTGAGCTATGGGCCCACGTCGCCTGGCGACGGAGCGAGGAGGATAGCCCGGAAACCGATTCCAGGCTAAGCCGGATTCCGCCGACCCCTCCTGCCTCCGGTACCATGTCGGCTCCTCGGGGCTGTAGCTCAGCTGGCAGAGCACCTGGTTTGCAACCAGGGGGTCAGGGGTTCAAATCCCCTCAGCTCCACCCGATGGCCGCCCGGCCGAGTTCACCCTTTCCGGGCGAGCAGCAGCCGCTCGGCCAGATCCGAGATCGACCAGTCCTCTGCGATCAGGCCGTCCTCGATGCGACTCGTGACCATGTCGCGCCAAACGATCCCTTTGCCGGTGGCCGGGAATCCCCGAAATGTGTGGAAGTGGGTGGCTCGCAGCGTTCGTTGCCAGGCGATGCGATCGCCCGCCTCTACCAGGATCTCGAGCTCTACCGCGACATCGGGGAAGGCCCGCCGGAGACCGGCGACGAACCCGCGAATCGCCTCGTGCCCGCCATTCATGTCGCTGTCGGTGAGATGGGCGACATAACCCGGGGCGAAGAAACGACCCACCGCATCGAGGTCGCCCTCGACGATGAGCACCTGGTTGGCGGCGCGGATCAGCGAACCGGCTGAAGAATCCACGGCATGCTCCTTTGGTCGACCGCCCCATTCTGACACCGCCCGCCCAAACGACGCATGACGGATGGCACACGACGGAACAAGGCCGGGGTCGGAGGGGTTGGCCCGGAGTAACATCTTTGATCCGAGACGTTTCCCAAGGAGCCCCCATGCGCCCAGCAGTCATCGTCGATGCGGTGCGGACCCCGGTCGCCCGTCGTAACGGCAAGTTCAAGGACATCCACGCCGTCGACCTCGCCTCGATCCCCTTGCGGGCGTTGGTGGAACGCAACCAACTCGACCCCGGTCTGATCGAAGACGTGATCTGGGGTTGTGTCATGCAGACGGGCGAGCAGGGTCTCAACGTGGGACGCAACGCCGCCCTTGCCGCCGGATACCCGGAGGACGTCCCCGGCACCACCATCGATCGCCAGTGCGGCTCATCCCAGCAGGCGGCCCACTTCGCCGCCCAGGGGGTGATGGCGGGCGCCTACGACATCGTCGTCGCCGGTGGGGTCGAGTCGATGACCCGGATCCCGATGGGGATCACCGCCCAGCAGGGCCCCGGCATCCCGTTTGGCCCGCTGATGCTGGAGCGATACGCCAACGGATTGGTCCCGCAGGGGATCTCGGCGGAGATGATCGCCGATAAATGGGGTCTCAGTCGTGGCGAGCTGGATGCACTCTCGCTGGAGTCGCACCGCCGGGCCGATCGGGCCACCGAGGACGGGCGATTCAACGCCCAGATCACGCCGGTCACCGTCGAAACCGAGGCGGGCCCAGAGATCGTCACCGTCGACGAGGGGATCCGCCGCGAGACCAGCCTCGAGAAACTGGCCACCCTCCAACCGGCCTTCAAGGTCGACGGAGTGGTCACCGCCGGCAACTCTTCCCAGATCTCGGATGGCGCCGCCGCCCTGCTCATCATGGCCGAGGACGTGGCCGAGAAACTCGGGTACACCCCGATGGCCCGCTTCAAGGCGTTCGCCCTGGCAGGGGTGGATCCGGTGATGATGCTCACCGGACCGATCCCGGCCACCGCCAAGGTCCTCGATCGGGCCGGGCTGGGGATCGACGACATCGATCTGTTCGAGGTCAACGAGGCATTTGCCGCGGTTACCGCCGCCTGGCGCAACGAGCACGGGGGCACCGATCCGATGGCGCTGTGGGAGCGAACCAACGTCAACGGCGGGGCGATCGCCCTCGGCCATCCGCTCGGCGCGTCGGGAGCGCGGTTGATGACGGCGATGGTTCACGAACTGGCCAGGACCGGCGGCCGCTACGCCCTGCAGACGATGTGCGAGGGCGGCGGGATGGCGAATGCGACCATCATCGAGCGGATCTGACCCCCGCCCTGTCCGGGCGAGGGGCTGAGTAGCCGATGGGTCTCCTCAGATGGGCGTTTGCGCTTGGCCTCGGGTTCGTCATCTGGCGGGTGGCTGTTACGACGATCCGCATGCTCGCCACCCCACCCCCACCGGTCGACCCCGATGACGTGGTCCCGGTACGACAGGACTACAAGTGTTCGGTGTGCGGGACCGAGGTGACCATGACGGTTCAGAATGTGCGCGAGGCGCTGGCGCCGAAGCACTGCCGGGAGGAGATGGTCCCGGTCTGGCGCCCTTGACCGGCGCCGTCGATGGCCAGGTCGACTACCGGTAGTTGGTGGTCATCAGGAACCCGCCGGCGATGGCGGCCAGGCCGGCCCCGGTGACCCAGTTGTCGAGGTTGAACGCGAAGCGGGCCAGCACCACCAGCACTCCTACACCCATCAGCCCCGACATGAGCGCCACATACCAGGTGGGGGAGGGTGGCTTCCCCGACCCCCGCGCTGCGGTCGGGTTCTTGGGCGGTGTCGGGGCGGTGTACTTGGGCTTGCGACGTTTTGACTCTGGCATATTGCTCCGGTCCGGGAGCGTAGTCGGCCGGACGGATGGTTCGTCGGTCCCTGCGGTCGGTAACCTTGTCCGGGATGCGGGTCCTCGTCATCGACAACTACGACAGCTTCACCTTCAATCTCGTCCAGTATCTGGGCGAGTTGGGGGCCGACCCCACCGTGGTTCGTAACGACGTGCTGGCGCCGACCGAGGCGGCGGGGCTCGGGTTCGATCGTCTGCTCATCTCCCCGGGCCCGGGTCGCCCGGCGGCGGCGGGCTATTCCGTCGAATACGTCGCCACCCTCGGCACCGAGATCCCGACCCTGGGGGTCTGCCTCGGTCACCAGGCGATCACCGAGGCCTTTGGCGGCAAAGTCGATCTGGCGCCCGAGCCGAGGCACGGTAAAACTTCGACGATCACCCACGACGGCAAGGGTCTCTTCGCCGGACTAGAGAATCCGTTCATCGCCACCCGGTATCACTCGCTGGCCTCTGTCAGCCTGCCGCCGGTCCTCGAGGCGTGTGCCTGGAGTCTGGAGGACGACGTGATCCAGGGGATTCGTCATGTTGAGTTGCCGATCACCGGGGTCCAGTTCCATCCCGAGTCGATCATGACCACCCAGGGCAAGGAACTGCTCCGGAACTTCCTCCAGGGTTGACCGGAGCGCACCCGATTCACGCCCGGGTCAGCCGAAACCCGTCCGGTTCGGCCACCACCAACCCCTCCGCCAGCAGCGAGTCGAGAGCCGCCTCAGATTGGTCATGCCGAACGGATTCCACCGGTCCCCCGGTGGCCAGCGCCTTGAGGATCATGGCCCGGGCCTGGCGGACCGAACCGCGATAGGTCGATTGCCGGGCGGGCGCTTGGTAGAAGCCGGGATCGCGGCACCACTCGCTGACCGGGCAGCGTGCGCAATCAGGAGACGGTGTGCAGATGGAGGCCGCCAGATCCATCACCGCCTGGTTCCAGTCGCGGGCGGGGATGCCGTCCATCAACGGGGCAAACTCGCCAGGCCCGGCCGTTCTCCCCAGCCAGCGTCCCACCACCCGCCGCAGGTTGGTATCGATCGCCGGCACCGCCTGGTCGAAGGCGAAGCAGGCAACCGCCGCCGCGGTGTATGCGCCGACACCCGGGAGCCGGCGGAGCCCTTCCACCGTCGTCGGCCAGCCGTGCAACTCGATCAGCGCTGCGGCCCGCCACAGATTGACGGCCCGTCGTTGGTAGCCGAGGTTGTCCCACGCCTCGATGACTGCAGCCAACTCGGCCGAGGCGAGCGAGGCGGGGGTAGGGAAGCGTTCGAGGAATCTACGGTGGGCAGCCACCACCCGCTCGATCTGGGTCTGCTGGGACATCACCTCGGAGACGAGGATCGACCAGGGCTCCTGCCGCCGGCGCCAGGGCAGGTCTCGAGAGTTGCCGAGGTACCAGTGGTGGAGTGCGCGATTGCGCGGCTCCGTTCGGTCCACCTCAGCCCGGAGCGACGGTGGTCGGCGGCGAGGTTGTGGCCGGCGGCGGCGCCTTGCCCAGGTTGACTTGGACCGGGCTGCCCTTGGCCACGGTGGTGCCCGGCGCCACGCTCTGCTGGACCACCCGGTCGATCAGGTTGGGATCGGTGACCTCGATCCTGGTGTCGGCCACCACCAGGTCGAGACCGAGACCGGCCAGGATGCTGGAGGCGGCATCGACCGTCTTTCCGGTCAGGTCCGGAACCAGCACCTGCTCCGGACCATCGGAGATCACGAGCACCACGGTGTCGCCCGCCTTCAACTCCGCACCCACCGGCGGCACTGTGCGGATGATCATGCCGGCCACCACGTCGGGGTCGTTCTCGCGCTGGATCTCCCACACGAGCTTCAGCTGTGACAGCTTGGTGGTCGCCTCCAACTCGGTGAGCCCGCGCAGGTCGTCGAGAACCACCGTCTCGGGCCCGGCCGAGATCACCAGGTCGATGGGAGTCTCCGGTGGGGCGTCGGAGCCGGCCGGCGGATTCTGCGAGATGACCGTCCCTGGCTCCTGGTCGGAAGTCGGATCCTCGGTGACTGCGCCGAGCTGGAAGCCCTGTGGCTCGATGAGTTGGGCGGCATCCGACAGGGCCAGTCCGTCGAGCCTGGGGACCCTGAACTGCTGGATGGCGCCGGCCACGATCACCTGCACCTCGCTACCCCTCGCCACCTGCTGGTCGGCCGGCGGTTCTGTCCGGATGACGGTCCCTTCGGCGAAGTCGGCGCTCTCCTCTGCGACGGGGATGGGAACCAATCCGGCAGCGCTGATCTGGCGGATGGCGTCGGCCTGGGTGAACCCGATCACGTTCGGGACAGTGACGGTGTCACCCCCGATGCCCGGACCGTTCAAGAACCGGAACAACAGGAACACGAGCACGCCGAGGGTGGCAAGGAGGGCGAAGGTCCCTACCACGAACGCCAGGTTGGATGACGGCGCCTCTTCCAGTTCGCGGTAGGCCTCCTGGGGGGGAACGGTGGCGGGCGGAGGGGTGACGGGGATCATTCGCGTGGAGCCGGTGTCGGCGACAGGCGGGACGACCGCCGCAGCTTCGACCGTTCCATCCCCTTTGAGTACTCGCCACAGGTCCTTGCGGAAGTCTTCGGCCGTCTGGTAGCGGGCCATCGGGTCCTTGTTGAGGGCCTTGAGGACGATCGAGTCGAGACCGGCGGGCACATCCGGGTTGAGAGCGGAGGGAGGAGGAACCTCGCTCGAGACGTGCTGGTAGGCGACCGCCACCGGGCTGTCACCCCGGAAGGGGGGCTGGCCGGTGACCATCTCGTACAACACCACCCCGAGCGAATAGACATCCGAGCGCTCGTCGGCGGGTTGTCCCTGGGCCTGCTCCGGTGAGAAGTAAGTGGCTGTTCCGAGCACCGCCCCGGTCCGGGTCAACTCGGCAGAGTCGTCCCAGGCGCGGGCGATCCCGAAATCGGTGACCTTCACGGTGCCGTCGGCGGCGAGGAGGATGTTGCCCGGCTTGATGTCACGGTGCACCAACCCGGCCCGGTGCGCCACCGACAGCGCCGCCGACACCTCGGCGGCGATCTCGACCGCCCGCCGCGGGAGTAGGGCGCCGGCCGAACGGAGCACCTCGCGCAATGAGCGGCCGTCGACCAGTTCCATCACGATGAAGTAGGTCGAGTCGAGCTGGCCCCAGTCGTAGATGCCGACGATGTTGGGATGGGTCAGGTTGGCGGCGGCCTGTGCCTCCCGCCGAAACCGCTTGACGAAGGCCTCGTCCGCCGAGAACTGCGAGTGGAGCACCTTGACGGCCACCTTGCGGCCGAGGAGACCGTCGCGCCCCTCGTACACGTCTGCCATTCCGCCGCGGGCGATGTGGGAGACGAGTTGGTAACGCTCGGTGAGAGAAAAGGGAAGTTCCATTGAACGGGGTGATTCTAAGGGGTCACGACCGTGGTCCAATGCCAACCGGGTCATCGCCAGGGGCGGAGGCGCTCATCTCGCCAGCCACAACCGGATCAGTTCGCCGGCAATCGGGGCTGCCACCGAGCCACCGGTGCCGTCCTCACCCGAACCTCCGCCGTCTTCCACCAGCACGGCGATGGCGATGGAGGGGTTGTCGACCGGAGCAAACCCGATGAACCAGGCCTCGGGTGCCCCGCCGGTTCCCTGGGCGGTCCCGGTCTTGCCCGCCACTCTGACCCCGGGCACCGAGGCCCTTCCCCCGGTTCCGTTGGTGACCACTCGTTCCATCAAGTCGGTCATCACCGCCGCTGCCGCCGGCGACAGCGCCCGGCCCTCGACCACCGGGTCGAAAACCCGCTCGGTGACACCATCGGCGTTGAAGATCTGACGGACCACGTAGGGGCGCATGGCCTCGCCCTGGTTGGCAATGGCGGCGGCCACCACCGCCATCTGCAGGGGTGTGGCGCGGACGTCACGTTCGCCGATCCCGCTCTGACCGAGGGCGGCGTCGTCGTTGCGCAGCGACGCCTCCGGGAAGGTGGATTCGGCAGTGGTCCAGGGAAGGTCGAACGGGCGATCGAAACCGAACGCCCCGGCGGTGGCGCCGACCGGCTGGGCGCCGAGTTGGATGGCGAGGTCGGCGAACACCGTGTTGCACGACCTGACGAAGGCGATCTGGAGGGTCACCGAATTGCCGTCCAGGCAGAGCCGATCCCCGAAGTTGGAGATGGTGGCGGTCGACCCGGGGAGGGGGAATTCGCTGACATCCGGGAACTCGGTCTCGGGGCTGGCAAACCCCGACTCGATCGCCGCCGCCGCCACGATGGTCTTGAAGGTCGACCCGGGGGCGTAGAGGCTGTTGCCGGCCCGGTCGATGAGCGGGGTGAGCGGGTCGTCGAGCAGTTGCTGGCGAGCCTCGACGGCCCCCGCGGCGGTGAGACGGTTGGGGTCGTAGGAGGGGGCGGATACGTAGGCGAGGATCTCGCCGGTGGACGGGTCGAGCGCCACCACCGCCCCCCGCTGACCGGCCAGGAGTTCGTAGGCCTTTCGCTGGAGGGTGGGATCGATCGATACCTGGACGCTGCGCGGGCGGAGATCGCCGCCCAGGGCGGCGGCGATCAGGTCGGAGATCGTGAAGTCGCGCCGGGAGCGGAGTTCGTCGGCGAAGGTCCGCTCGACCCCCACGCTGCCCGCCAACAGGCTGGTGTACCCGACCACCGGGGCAAAAACCTCCCCTTCCGGGTATTTCCGGTCGTAGGAGGTGGGCTCCTGCGGGTTGGGGTCGGACCGGGCCAGCACGACACCGTCTCTGGTCACGATCACCCCCCGCTCCTTTCCACTCTCGCTCAGGGCGGTGCGGGTGTTGCGAGGGTCGTTGCGGTAGCGGTCGACCGCCAGCACCTGATACCAGGTGACTGCCCCCAACAGCATCCCGAACGCCACGAACAGGGCAACGGCCAGACGGCGGGTGGGTCGGTTCACGTCGCCTCCTCGTGCGAGATCCGGGCGAGGAGGGCGATGAGGATGAAGTTTCCCACCAGCGACGACCCGCCGTATGACATGAAAGGCAGTGTGATCCCGGTCAGTGGAACCACCCGGAGCACACCCCCGATGATGAGGAAGGTCTGGATCCCCAGGGTCAAGGTGAGCCCGGTGGCCAGCAGCTTTCGATACCGATCGCGGGACGAGAGGGCGATGCCGAATCCGGCGGCCACGATCAGCGCATACCCACAGAGCACCGCCACCGAACCGGCAAACCCGAACTCCTCGCCCACCGCCGCAAAGATGAAGTCGGTGATCGCCTGCGGGATCAGGTCGGGCCGGCCCTGTCCCGGGCCTGATCCGGCCAGGCTCCCGGTACCCAGCGCAAACACCCCCTGCCCGACCTGATAGCCGGCTCCGGCGAAGTCCGAGAACGGGTCGAGCCAGGCGGTGACCCGGCGCTGGACGTGATCGAACAGCTGCCAGGCGACGAACCCGCCCGCCGCCATCAGCCCCAACCCGCCACTGAGATAACCCGACTGACCGGTGGCCGAGTAGATCAGCCCCACGAAGACGGAGAACAGAAGGAGGGAAGCGCCGAGGTCGCGTTGGGAGACGAGCACCCCCAGACTGCCGACCCAGATCAGCAGCAGCGGGAGCAACTGACGGGGCTCGGGAATCGAGACGAAACCGATCCTCCTTCGCGCCCCGGTCAGTGCCGGCTGGCGGTCGGCCAGGTAGGCGGCCAGGAATCCGACGAACGCCAGCTTCGCCAACTCGGCGGGCTGGAAACTGAGACCGGTGAATCCGAGTTGGACTTCGATCCATAACCGCGATCCGTTCACCTCCTTGCCTCGGATGACCCCCAGATCAGGCAGCAGGGGCATGAGCAGCAGCAGGACTCCGGAGAGGAACAGCACGTTGCGGTACCGGCGCAAGACCCCGACTCCCTTGCGGCCGGTCCAGGCCAGCACGATCACCGCTGCCACTGCCCCGATCACAAGCCACCAACGCTGGAGTGAGGCCTTCTGCTGGTCGAGGCGGTACACCTCTATGAATCCGAAGGCGGCGACCAGGGCCACCGGGGGGAGGAGGGCGCTGGTGGCCTGAGGGGCAAATCGCCGGATGGCGATATGGACCAGGCCAAAGGCGAGCGCGAAGGTGAGGAAGGTGAGCCCGCTCTGGGCGTCGGCGGTCCCTCCTCTGGCGAATTCGACCAGCGCCACGCCAAAGGCAGTGAGAGCCGCGGCTCCCGCCAGGAGCGCGGCCTCGAGGTTGCGTGTCATCGGGGCGTGGCCACCACGTCGATCACCACTGCGGTGATGTTGTCATGACCCCCCGCCCGATTGGCTTCGTCCACCAGACCCCAGGCGGCCTCTTCGGGGGAGGGTCTCGCCAGCTGCAGCCGTATCTCTTCTTCCGACAGCATCGAACTGACGCCGTCGGAGCAGAGCAGCAAGCGGTCGCCGGGGGCGACCGGCACGTCGAAAGCATCCACCTCGACGTCCGGCAGGAGCCCTAGAGCCCTCGTCAGCATGCTGCGCTGCGGATGGGTGGCGACCTCTTCGGGCGAGATCGAACCGGTACGCAGGTACTCGGCCATCACGGTGTGATCGACCGTCAGTTGGAGCAGATCGCCCGCGTGGATCAGATACGCCCGGCTGTCACCGACATGGGCAAAGCGAAACGAGCCCTCGGGGTCGAACTCTGTCAGTGTCAGCGTCGTCCCCATTCCAGCCAGCCCCGGATCCGTGCGGGCGTGCTCGATGATTGCAAGGTTGGCGGCGGTCACTCGTTCGGCCGGGTCGGACGCGTCACGGCCGGCGGCGGCGATGGCGAGGCGCGAGGCGATCTCGCCGGCGGCATGGCCTCCCATCCCATCGGCCACCATCAACACGGTCGGCTCACCGCTGCGGCCGGAACTGGCCGGGAAGACCGAGTCCTCGTTGTTGGTTCGGATACGGCCCTGGTGGGTGGCGACGGCCCAGACGATGTTCATCGCACCTCCATGACCGTCTTGCCCACCTGGACCGAGTCGCCCCGGTTCAGGTCGACCGGGGCGGTGGCCCGGCGCCCGTTCACATATGTTCCGTTGGTACTGCCGAGGTCGGTGAGCACGAGTCTGCCGTCTTTGGTGGTGAGGCGGAGATGGAACTCGGAAGCGTAGGCGTCGTCCAGTTTCACGTCGGCCTGGTCGCTGCGACCGAGGACGACGGAGTCGCGCACGGTGAAGTCGAGACCGTTCTGGGTGTCCGAGCGCACCACCAACATCCGGGTTCCGGGTCGGCGACCCCGACCACCCTGGCGAAGGCCGAGGTGGGACGAGATCGAGCGGGCCACCTGCCAGATGAACAGATACACCAGGGCCAGGAAGATGAGACGGAGGGCGGTGAGGAGGAAGTCAGGCATGACGGGCCCTCTCGAATCGGAACCCGGCCTCACCCAGGACGACGTGTGATCCGACCGCCACCTCGACGCTGGTGCCGCCGATCGGAATGCCGTCGATCACAGTGCCGTTGGACGACCCCAGATCGCGGATCTGGATCCGCTCCGACTCCCGCCAGATCACGGCGTGGCGGCGGCTGGTGGCGTCGCTGGGGACGACCACGTCGCAATCCGACCCTCGACCGAGCACTGCGTAGTTGACCGCCACCGGCAGGGTTTCCCGGCCGACCAGGCGGGCCCAGGGGAGCCTCGGTCCCGGTCGGAACGAGGGGATGCACCGGATCGAGCCATGCGCAACCGAGATCTCGCTGCCGAGGGTCACCTCGACCGGCCCGTCGAGGCGCCAGCCACGCTCGAAGGCCGACTCCTCCACCAACCGGCCCAGTTCGCCGACCAGGCCGGCCGAATCTGCCGGAACGGGACATTCGTCCGGGTTGGCGAGGATGTCGAAATGGTTGGGGGCGAGCAGCCCGAACTCGCCAGGTCGCGAGCCCAGGTCTGCCTCGCGCATGATGCGCGCCACCATCTCCACCGGGTGCAGTTGACCCCGGAACACCCGGGCGGCGGCCCCATCGAGCATGGCCTCGATGCGCATCTCGAGCTGGCGGAGAAGCTTCATCCCCGAGAACGGTACCCGTGATCCGCTCCTGTCCGGGAACCGGCTCCGGTCCCGCTTCCGGTGTTGTCGCGGGCCGCTAGGATGCCGATCCCACTCGGGCGAGTGGCGGAATTGGCAGACGCGCAGGATTCAGGTTCCTGTGAGCGAAAGCTCGTGGGGGTTCAAGTCCCCCCTCGCCCACTTGCTGCAAGACTCGTATCGCCGGCCGCGCCGCCGCCGTCGCCGTCTGGTCATCCCGATCGTTCTCACCGTTGTCGTCGGCTTCGGGCTGTTACTGGCTCTGACCACGGGAGGCAACGACAGCCCGCTCTACTCCGAGGAGTTGCGCAAGAGCACCGTCGAGCTGTCACTGAAGGCGGAAACGTACCGCAACCTGGTCCTGGCGATGGGAACTACCGACCGGGCCGTGCTCGACGAGACGACCACCGCCATCCTCACCACGATCGGCGAGACCGAGCAACTGCTTTCGGAGGCCCCCGATGACCCCGCCTACGCCGCGCCGGTGGAGGTGCTGCGGCTGACGCTCGACCAATGGAGGATCGGTCTGGAGGCGTTGAGGACCGAAATCCTGGCGGTGGCGGACGACACTGCCGAACCGTTGCCGTCGGTGCGGTTGCTCAATTCGCTCATCGACATGAGGGGTGGTGATCGCCTGTTCCGTTCCTTCGTCGCCTCGATGGAGCGGGCCGACGTGACGCAACCGGTTTCGCCGTTTCCGGTAGTCGAGTTCGTCCCGGTCCAGATCGACATGAGCTCGCTTGGTGATGCCCTCCTCCTCGCCGCCTCCAATCCGGAGAGCCCGCTCAAGCTGCGGGCCGAGCTGGCACTCACCCAGGTCATCACCGAACCGGAGTTGATCGTCAACACCGATGGAGGGCTGGTGGTGACCGACACCGAATCACTCGTCGTCAAGGCAGTGGTGAGCAACGGGGGAAACACGGTCACAGAGCCCATCGAGCTGCTCCTCACCCTCCTGCAGGGGGGAGCAGTGGTGGCGGAGAGAACAGTCACGGTCGGGCCGGTGGGACCCGGTGCCCAGACCACGGTCGCCTTCGACGCTCTCGATGTCGTCCCCGGATCGGACTACGGACTCGTCGTGTCCCTCCCCATCAGCCCGGGTGAGGAGATCACCGAGGACAACCAGCGCGTCTTCGATTTCCGGGTGAATGAGCCGGTTTCGACCTCGACGACGGCGGCATGAGGCAACTTCCCTACCATTCGCACTGCTGATGATCGACTCCGCCATTCTTCGCAACGCACCCGACCTTCTCCGGACATCGCTCGCCCGTCGCGGCTCCCCGATCGACGTCGACCAGTTGATCGAACTCGAATCTTCGCTGCGGCGCGTTCGGGCCGAGGCGGAGTCGGTGCGGGCCGAGCAGAAGGAGGCGGGCCGGGTCATCGCCACCCTGTACGGCAAGGAAAAGGAGGAGGCGATTGCCGCCACCGCCGGTCTGGCCGAGCGCTTCCGCGAGCTCACCGTCACCGCCGACCAGCTCGAGGAGGAGTTTCAGGCCGGCTGGGTCACGGTGCCCAACCTGGTGGACGCCACCGCCGCCGACGGGTTCAGCGACGCCGACAACCTCGAAATCAAGCGGATCGGCCAACCTGCCGAGTTCGGATTCGAGGTCAGAGACCACGCCACGCTGGGAAGCCTGCTCGACGTGATCGACACCGAGCGGGGGGCCAAGGTCTCCGGCAGCCGGTTCGGCTATCTCAAGGGCAAGGCGGTGCTGCTGGAGTTCGGGTTGGTGCGCTGGGCGCTGGAACGTCTGGTGGAGCGAGGATTCACCCCGATGGTGCCGCCGGTACTGGTGCGGGAGGAGGCTCTCTACGGGACCGGGTTCTTTCCGGGAGACCGCGAGCAGGTGTATGCGGTGCCCTCCGACGACCTGTATCTGGTGGGGACATCGGAGGTGCCGCTGGCCGCCTATCACACCGACGAGATCTTCGACCCCGACCAGTTGCCGCTCCGGTATTGCGGGTTCTCCACCTGCTTCCGGCGTGAGGCCGGTACCTATGGCAAGGACACCGGTGGGATATTCCGGGTCCATCAGTTCGACAAGTTGGAGATGTTCGCTTTTGTCCCGCCCGAGGATTCTCCTGCCGAGCACGAGCGGATCCTGGCCGTCGAGGAGTCGCTGGTCACCGATCTAGGGCTGCCCTACCGGGTGGTGAATGTCGCCGCCGGCGACCTGGGCTCGTCGGCCGCCAAGAAGTACGACATCGAGGCGTGGTTTCCCTCCCAGTCGACCTACCGCGAGGTCACTTCGTGCTCGAACACCACCGATTTCCAGGCCCGCCGGCTCCGGATCAGGGTGCGGTCCCAGGGTGGGGGTACACGGATCGTTCACACCCTCAACGGCACCGCAGTGGCGGTGGGAAGGATCATCCTCGCCATCCTCGAGAACCATCAGCAGGCCGACGGCTCCGTGGTGATCCCGGAGGCGATCAGGAGCTACGTCGGCTTCGACCGCATCGAACCGTGAAGCCACCCGCCTGGCGTGCGTCGAAGTCGACTCGCGACGCGCGAACCGCGATTGGCGACGGCGCCCGCAGGGCGCCATCGTGAGCGAGGAGTCCGACCGGATCTTCGCCCGGATCGCCCGTCGTTACGACCTCCTCAACAAGATCCTCTCGTTCGGGCAGGAGCAGGCCTGGCGTCGCCGGGGAGTTGAGCATCTGCCCCGGGGGCGGGTTCTGGATCTGGGGAGCGGCACCGGGGCCGCCGCCCCGGTGCTGGCGGGTTTCGAGGTGGTGGCTCTCGACCCTGTCCCCGAGATGCTCGCCCTGAGCCCGATGTCGGCCCGGGTGGCCGGAGTCGGGGAGCGCCTCCCCTTTGCCGACGGCACATTCGACGGGGTGTTCTCCGCCTATGTGTTCCGCAATCTCACCTCCATCCCGTCAACGCTGGCCGAGTTGCACCGGATCCTGGTTCCGGGAGGGAAGGTGGTGGTGGTCGACCTGGGGAGACCTCGCAACCGGTTGCTGGCCGGTCTCCATCGCCTCGGCTCCTCCATCTTCCTGCCTCTGGCCGGGCTCATCGCCGGCGCCCCCCGCGACTACTGGTATCTGCACCGTTCGCTCGACAAACTGGCCCCGGTCGAGGAGTTGTACCGGGGCACACCCTTCGAAGTGGAACGCACCTGGCGGATGGGCCCGCTCGGGTTCGTGTACGGAGTGGTGTTGAGGAAGGGCGATCAGGCATCGGCCCTCGGCCATCAGCCATCCGGCGATGTGGGTTGAAGGGTTCAGGTTGAAGGGTGAAGGTTCGGAACTTCGAACTCTGACTTCGAACTTCGAACTTCGAACCTTCCAGCGCGTATGGCGCAAAGGCCATCAGGCATCGGCTATCAGCGATCAGCGATGAAGGTTGAAGGGTTCAGGTTGAAAGGTGAAGGTTCGGAACTTTGAACTCTGAACCTTGAACTTGGAACCTTCCTGCCCGCATGGCGCATGACGCATGACGCATGACGCATGGCGCATGGCACATGGCGCATGACGCAGGACGCATGACGCATGGCGCATGGCGCAGGGGCCATCGGTTCGGTGCGGCCGCCAGGCGTGACTGCGGCGCTCGAGGGGAGCCGCTTATGGCTGCTTCCTTCCGGACCTGACCAGATTCGCCGCGCCTCGCCGCGCAGGACCCGGAGGCCGCACCCAACCGATGGGTGACACATGGTAGAGGTCAGTGGAACCTTCGATCACCGGGGCTTGGCACCCCGGAAGTAGGCCGGCCTCAGTTCACCGTTGTCGAGCACCACGGTGAGGGCTCGCCAGTCCTCGATGAAGTGGTCACGACGTTCCGGCCCGAGCAGGTCGGCCATCCGGTCGTACCAGTCGGTCAACATCTTCGAATACTCGAGGTGGGCCATCTCCCGGTATTCGGCGTGGGCGTCCTCTCCGGTCGCCTCCACGAACCCGGCCTCGGCCATCCAGCGCAGGTACTCGGTCAGGTCGCCCATCACATACGTGAGCCCCTCCAATTCGAACCAGCGGAGCATGTCGGGGGAGAACGGTTCGGGCCCCTTGAGCCAGTCGTAGGCCAGCAGCCGGCCACCCGGACGCAGCACCCTGATGATCTCGGAGAACATGTTCGGCTTGTCGGGAACATGGATGAGGGCGGCGTGGGTGAACACGTGATCGAACGAGGCGGCCGGGAACGGCAATGGGCCGGGCTCGGCGCGGACGTACTCGACCCGGTGGGACAGCCCGGCTCGGGCGGCATTGGCCCGGGCTGCGTCGATCAGCGGTTGTTCGATGTCGAGACCGGTGACGATGGCGGAGAACTCCCCGGCCAGCACCAGGTCGGCGCCGCCGATCCCGCAACCGATGTCGAGAATCCGACAACCGGAGAGGTCGATCCCGTCCACGGTCCGGCGAACGCTGGCGGGACCCCCCGGCGCCAGAAAACCCTCGCCCCACACCAGTTGGAGCAGGGTCACCAGTTCCTGGTCGTACTCGTCGCCGGCGTCGCTCATCGTCGGTCCTCGAAGAAGTCGGTGAGAAGGGCGGCGCATTCTGGCTCGAGGATCCCCGCCACCAGGTCCATCTGGTGGTTGAGTCGGGCGTCCTGGGGGATGTTGTACAGGCTCCAGCAGGCGCCGGTCTTGAGATCGGGCGCTCCGTAGACGATGCCTTCGAGGCGGGCGTGGACGGCGGCTCCGGCGCACATCGCACACGGTTCCAACGTGACGATCAGAGTGTGGCCCGTCAACCGCCAGGTCCCGAGCGTTCGGGCGGCGGTCGACAACACCAGCATCTCGGCATGGGCGGTGGGATCGGACAACTCCTCGCGGCGGTTGTGGTCCGAGGCCACCACCCGCCCGGTCGAGTCGATCAGGATCGCTCCGACGGGGACGTCGTCGTGGTCCACCGCCAGGTTCGCCTCGGCGATGGCCAGCGTCATTGCCTGCTCGTAGCTGATGGGCACTTCCAGGGCCTTTCGACTAGGTGACGGCGGCGCCGTCGACTACGTTGTAGCGCGCCTCGACCCCGGTCGAGGACCCCGTGGAGGGGTCGCATAGTTTGGCCTAGTGCGCGGCACTGGAAATGCCGTTGGGGGCGTAAGTCTCCACGAGGGTTCAAATCCCTCCCCCTCCGCCATCGTCCGAGCAGGCCCGGTTGGGCGCGCCGGGTGTTCCTGGTACGTTTCGCCACTCCTGGAGGGGTCGCATAGGCCGGCCTAGTGCGCGGCACTCGAAATGCCGTAGGGGCGTTCGCTCCTCGAGGGTTCGAATCCCTCCCCCTCCGCCGGACATCCAGGTCGTCGCAGGACGGCCCGGATGTCATTGTCGACGGATGTCCGTCGCAGGGAGGGATGACCGAGCGGCCGAAGGTGACGGTCTTGAAAACCGTTGAACCCGCAAGGGTTCCGTGGGTTCAAATCCCACTCCCTCCGCCAACAACCCCTGATTCAAGGGGTTTCTGAGGGGTAGCCATCGATCCTCACTGCGATCGCCGAGACCCTCGGGGCGCACCGGGGCGCGATAGGGGCGCGGGAGAATCGCTTGGCGCACGCTTGGCACGAATCTGTAAGGGTGTCGTGGCGGCCGCATAGCGGCGGTCGAGGGCTTCTGCCAGGGCATCGAGGTCGTCTTCGTAGAGGTGTCCGTAGAGGTCGAGTGTCATGGCGGCTGAGGCGTGCCCGAGTTGGCGCTGGACGGCTTTGATGTTGGCTCCGGATGAGATCATGAGCGAGGCGGCGGTGCCGCGCAGGTCGTGGATCCGGAGCTGTTCGAGTCCTGCCGCTTCGACCGCTGGTTTCCAGATCTGTTGCCGGAACGGTGAGGAGCGCAACGGCCCGCCGTTGGGGGCGGTGAAGACGAGTCCGTCGTCTGGGATGTCGCCGAGGCGGGGTGCGATGCGGTCGGCGAGGAAGGCGGGCATGGTGACGAGTCGCCGTTCGTGGGTTTTGGGTGTGCCCCATGACAGGCCTGATCCGAGTTCGGTGGCTGCCTCGGCGATCTCGATTCGGCGGCGCAGCAGCTGGACACGGGACCGTCTGAGCGCCACCAGTTCGCCCCATCGCATCCCGACCCATGCCAGCGTCTCGACGACCAGCCCGGCCCCGTCCTGGGTGTCTTCGGCGCTGGCGGCGAGGAGCGTCACTTGGTCGGCGGTGAGGAACCGCTGCTCACGTCTGCGCACCGTGGGGGCCTTGACGCCGGATGTGGGGGAGCGGGCGATGACCCCGTCGACGACGGCCAGCTCGAGGGGTGCCGACAGGACTTGTTTGGCTTGTTTGATCCGCGACGCGGAGAGCCCCTCGGTGGACATGTCGGCGATCCAGTTCCGCACCATCGCTGGGGTGATCCGGTTCAAGGGCAGGTCCCCGAACACGGGTAGTACCCGGGAGCGGAGCAGCGATTCGTAGCCGGCGCGGGTTTTGGGTTTGATGTCGAGCCCTGACAACCAGTCGGCGGCCGCTTCGGACAGGGGGATGTTGCCGGCTTCGGGTGCGATCCAGTCGCCCCGGTCGATCGATCCGAGCCGGGCGATCAGCCACCGGTCGGCGGCGACTTTACGGTCGAAGCTTCTTGAGCGGATCCGTCCGTCCGGTCCGCGGTATCTGGCTCGCCACCTTCTACCGGTTCGTCCTTGCCGGTCTTCGATCCATCCGGA
>DAIOGO010000002.1:0-1150 GCA_036745195.1 Actinomycetota bacterium
CGTAGATCTCCCGTTTCGTGAGGCCGAATTCCGCTGCCGTCGACCGGGCCGCCTCCGATCTGCTCATCCCGGCGGCCATCGACTCACGGGCGCGGCCGACCGCCTCCTCCAGATCGCCCGCCACCCGGGGGGCTCCTGCGATCACCAAGGTGAACTCCCCCTTCGGATCCCGCTCACCCCACACCCGGGCCGCCTCCTCCAAAGTTCCCCACCAGATCTCCTCGAACTTCTTGGTCAGCTCGCGGGTCACACACACCGGACGATCCGCTCCCAGATACGCCACCAGGTCGGCCAGGTCGGACCGGACACGATGGGGACTGGTGAACAGCACGATCGTCCTCAGCTCGCCGGCGAGCCGGGCGAAGAATCGGGACCGCTCCTTGCGGGGTGGGAACCCTTCGAACACGAAGGCATCGGCCGGAAAGCCGGAAGCCGCCAGGGCGGCGGTGACGGCGCTTGGGCCGGGAATCACGGAGACCACGGCGCCAATCGCTCGGGCGGTCGCGACCGCCGAGACCCCGGGATCCGCCACCCCCGGGGTTCCCGCATCGGTGATCAGCGCCACGGTGGCCCCCGCCTCGAGCCGTTCGGAGAGTTCGGCCGCACGGTCGGCCTCGTTCCCGACGAAATAGCTGCGGACGGGAGGGTTCGCCCCCACCTCGGCCAGCAAGATCCTGGCGCGCCGGGTGTCCTCGGCGAACACCACGTCGGCCGTCCTCAACGCCTCCGCCAGCCGGGGGGACACATCGCCGAGGTTTCCGATGGGGGTGGAACACAGGATCAGGTATCCAGGCACGAATTCACCATAGAGAGCACCTCCCCGTGACCGGGCACCGAGCCGGCCACGGGTTGTTCCAGCAGCCAGCGGGCCCCGAGCATGAGTACCACACCCCCTGGATGGAGTCGCCGGATACCGACAACCCGTCCGCCCGGGTCGATGCCGATCACGGTGAGTGGCTCCGTCATCCCCATCCCATGCACGGATCTCCCCGGTATGAGCATCGAGCGACCTTCCGGGCACGGTCGCAGTCCCCGCCATCGCTCCCGGAAGGTGGACGCCACCAATACCGGCCCGGAGACCCACGACGCGGTGCGCAGACCCAATGTCTCCATACGACGGAAGATACGACCAGAGCGACGGGATGCCTAG
>DAIOGO010000002.1:1250-21229 GCA_036745195.1 Actinomycetota bacterium
TGGCTGATGCCCGATGGCCGATGCCCGATAGCTGCGCTGCGCACGGCGCATGGCGCAAGGCGCACGGCGCAGCGCGCTCAGCCGGTGAGGGTGGTGAGAGCCTCGGCGCCGACGGACGGGTCATCGGCCACCACCAGGACGACCCCGGTGCCGCCGGCCGGAGTGAAGGCGATGTAGCCGGGACGGTCGAAGCGCCGTACCCCACCCGAGAGGACAGCTGCCTCACCCGAGACCGCCGAGAAGTAGCGGTCGAGGGCCTCCAGCATCTCCTCGGCATCTGCCGGCGTATCGCCCCGATATTCCAGCGTCATCATCACGTTGAGGCCGTCGGTGTACACGATCGCCCGGTCACCGCCCCAGCCATCGACGGCGGTCGGATCACCGCCGATGATCTGATCGAACATCAGCTTCCACGACAGCGCGCCCCAACTGCCGTTGGAGTCGACTTCGTATCCGGCGGTGGCCAGGACCGTCCCCTCGATCGGGAGCGGAGACTCGAGGCTGAGGTCGAACACCGACTCGGTGGACAGCGGCGGTTGCTCGTAGACCTCGTCTACCGCCTCGTGCCCCCCTTCGACGAACAGATCGAGGATGAAGCGAAACCCGGCCTCGTAGGGGAAGACCAACCCGTCTCGCACGAAGAGGGGGGCGCGCTCGAACACCTCCCGGTCGACACCGAGCGAGTCATCCAGCAGCTGGGATTGATCGTCCTGATCGAGCGTCTCGTAGAAGAGGGCCTCGGTGAGAACCGCGTCACCTTCGACAATCGCCAGCAACGCGGTGGCTTCGTCGAAGTGCTCGCTGTCGACCAGCGCCTGGTAGTTGTCCCACATCCCGAAATGCTGGTCGGTGAGGGCATGGGTCAACTCGTGAACCATCGTCGACTGCTGCAGCAGGGTGAAGGTCGTGGTGTCGGCAGGGACGACGAGTTCGCCGGTGTCACCGTCATAGAACCCGGCGACCTGTTCGCCATAGAGATCCTGATACAACTCGGCCAGGTCCAGCTCCGGGCCCACCAGACCGAGCAGCCGGTAGACCTTCTCCGACGTGGCGATGTCCTCCAGGTCCTCGGCCAGGTCGGCCCGCACCCGCTCCGCCAGCTCCTGGCGGGTCACCACCGAGACCACCGGAGGTTGAAGGAACTCGAGCTCGCGCAGTTCCTCGGTGAGGGCGATCAGCCGATCGACCTCTTCAGCCAGCTCCTCCGGCATCCCGGGGGTGGGCGACACCGTGGTGGCGGGAGCGGTGGTCTCCGCCGGGCTACCAGTATCGACGCTCGATGATGGAGGTGGCGACGGATCCGACCCGGTGCTGGAGCACCCCGCCACGAACAAACCCAGGCTCACAGCCAGGGCGGTCGTCAGACGATGTTGTTTGGGAACGTTGTCCTGGCCCGAGTTCACGACGTGGAGGTGAGGGGATTTGAACCCCTGGCCTCTTCCATGCGACGGAAGCGCTCTGCCATCTGAGCTACACCCCCGGGAGGAGAGCAGTGTAGCCGACGACCACCGGCGCTCATCAGAGCCGGTCGGCGATGTCTCTGCGCAAACGCTCTTGCACGACGGTCGACGTCAGGTCGGAGCGAGACCGTTCCACCAGCGAGCGGGCAACGTCGGTCGTCCGGCGAAGCCCGGCGGTCATGCCGTCCGGGTAGTCGAGGGTGGCTAGCAGGTCGACGATGGAGTCCATCGCCTCCAGAACCCGCTCTCCTTCGGACAGGTTGCCTGCCCGGAGCAGGTCGAGCAGATGTCGCCGGGCTTCACCGACGGTCTCCCCGAGCCCATGGAGATATGGAACGGGGTCGATGCCGAGTTCGGCCGCCATCGGCAATGGGGCGCCGGTCAGGATCGCCCGGGTGAGATGCGCCTCGGCGCACTCCTTGGCGGCATCCGCCACGAAGCCGGCGTGCAGGATGTCGGGGTGATCCGCCAGGGCCGTCACCACGTCGACGAGCGCCGCCGACGCCTCGGCCAGGAGACGATCGGCGTTACCGAGATCGCCGCGGTGGAGTGCCCGGATGGCGTTGGCGGAGGAACGGATGATCGTGCGGCTACGCGTGATTCCTATCTCGCGAGCAGCAAAACGGGCGTCGAGGATCGGGCGGAGAGAGGAATCGATCCGGTGGAGATCATCCACCGGCGATCAGTTGCCGGCGACGATGCGAACCGGGGGCGCGTCGGCGTCGGCCGGCCGGGTGGCGAGATGCCTCACCGCCACCTTGGTGGCTTCGCGTTGTTTCACCTGGAGCAACATACCGACGTACCAGGCGAGCACGGCATCGACCGCCAGATTGACGAGCAGCCAGTTCAGCGACCAGGTGAAGCCGGCCACGACCAGGGTCAGCACGGCCATTCCGATCAGGGCGACCAGCGAACGGCGGCGGCGGATGCGCACCGCCTCCTTCGTCCGGCCGACGGGTTGATCACGGCGCTGGACCTCGGCCATGACATGGGTCCATTGGTCGAACCGTTCGGTGGAAGCGATAGGTGCCTCACGTCGGCCACCGCGCAGGTGGGGAAGGAGATACATGCCCCAGATGAACAAGATCACCAGCAAGGCGATCAGAATCGGCTCAAGGCTATTCATCTCGTCTGACTCCGCCGTTCCCGTGGCCCGCCACCGGACCACTCACCTGCCACCGAGGAGACTCGCCCCCGCTGAGATCTCGATCGGTGGTCTCTCACATCCATGGTGTCACAACTACCCGTTCCGGTTGGAAGAACCCGGAGCGCCGTCCCAGACAGTAGTTGCCGGATGCATCGACTGCCAACCAGTCGGCCGGGGTTCCCGACTCCACCTGGCTTCGGGCCCTCCGCCTGCACTCCGCCTGCACCCGGCCTCCGATCCACTCATCGACCTCTGCCGCGAGGCCGCTACTCGCTTCGATGCCAGTCTCCGGAAGCGCCCCCGGACTTGGCCAGCAAGCGTACCCCGGTGATCGTCGCCGACCGATCCAATCCTTTGATCATGTCATAGAGAGTGAGCGCTCCGACCGAGACGCCTGTCATCGCCTCCATCTCGACTCCGGTCTGACCGACGGTCCTCACCCGGACCAGGATCTCGGCTCCGAGGACATGTGCTTTCACCTCGGCCTCGACTCCCGAAATGGCGATCGGGTGACACAGCGGGATCAGATCGGAGGTCCGTTTGGCACCCATGATGGCGGCGACCCGCACCAGAGCGAGGGCGTCGCCCTTGGGGAGTGATCCAGAGAAGAGCAGGGCGGCGGTGCTCTCTTGCATCTCGACCACGCCGGCGGCGGTCGCCTCGCGCCGGGTTACGGCCTTGTCGCCCACCTCCACCATCTGGACCTCACCCTGGCGGTTCAGGTGGGAAAACTCGTCGCTCATCGCTCCTCCTCTCCGGCCGGCCACCGGAACATCTCGACCGGGATCGACTGGCCTGCCTCTACTCGTCCTCGTCCCCGCTCGACCACACCGAAGCAGTCGGCGTCGGCCATGGCCGTCAGGACATTGGAGGACTGCCCCCCGGCCAGAGATGCAATCCACAGGTCGCCGTCCCTGCGCAGCTTCATCCGCAAGAAGACCGTCTTGTCCGGATCGGTGTCGACCGGCTCGGCGAGTTGGGCCGGCAACCGAACCCGGAAGATCCGGCCGATCCCCATCTTCGTGAGCAGGGCGGGCCGAACGAATTGCTCGAAGGCGACAAAGGCGGACACCGGGTTGCCGGGGAGACCAAAGAGCGGAGTCCCGGCGATGTGGCCGAAGGCGAACGGCTTGGCCGGCTGCATCGCCACCTTCCACAGGCTGACCGTCCCGAGATCTGCCAGCACCTGCTTGACCAGGTCGTAGTCGCCCATCGATACGCCCCCCGAGGTCACGATGGCGTCGCTGCGGGCAGCAGCCTCGAAGAGGGTGGAACGGAGGAGAGAAGCGTCATCGGGCACGATGCCGCGATCATCGACTCTCGCTCCCAGCTCGGCCAGGAGACCGAGCAACAAGGGACGGTTCGAGTCCCGGATCTTGCCGGGCGCGAGCATCGGCGTCGTCGGAGACTCGAGTTCGTCACCGGTCGAGAGGACGGTCACCAGCGGACGCCGGCGAACCGAGGGGCGGGCCAGCCCGATCGAGGCCAGAACCCCCAGGTGGGCGGGACCGAGCACGGTGCCGGCTGTGAAGACGACGGCCCCGGCCAGCATGTCTCCGCCGGCCGGGCGCAGGGCGGTCCCGGCCGGGACCGGTACCTCGATCCTGACGTATTCACCGTGTCGCGAGGTGTCTTCGACCTTGACCACGGCGTCGGCCCCGGCCGGGATCGGAGCGCCGGTCATGATCTTGATGGCGGTACCGGGGACGACCGTTCTACGGGCCACGTGCCCGGCCGGGACATCCTCGAGAACCAGCAGGTCGCCCGGGCCGGTCAAGTCCTCGCCCCTGACGGCGTATCCGTCGACGGCCGAGTTGTCGAAGGGGGGAACCGGGTGGGGGGCGACCACGTCGTCTGCCAGCGCCAGACCGAGGCAGTCGGCCAGCGCCACGGCTTCGATCGGGAGGAGGCTCATCGCCCCCAGCACCTCCGCCTGCGCCTCCTCCAGCGGCCTCATGGCTCCTGGGAAGGGCCCCCTGCCCCGTAGAGGCTCGCTCCCAGGACCGCCGAGGCGTCGAGCAGCCCGCTCGGGCTGCCGACGTCGAGGAACTCCTCATCCGCCACCCAACCGACACACTGCCCGTTCCTTCCGAGCAGGTCGATGGCGTCGGTCAACTGGATCTCGCCGCCATGGCCCGGCCGGGTCTCGGCCAGGGCGGCGAAGACGTCGGGGGTGAACACATACCGCCCGATCAATCCGAGACGGGACGGAGCCCGATCGCGACCGGGCTTCTCGATCGCCCCCCGCACGAAGATCGGATCGTCTCCCTCGGCGACCACCACACCGTATCGAGAGAGGAACTCGTCGCTCAACTGGCGGAGACACACCACCGAGACCTCTTGCTCGAGGGCGAGCCGGGACATGGGGAGCAACACCTCCTGGCCCGGGCGCACGATGTTGTCGGCGAGGAGGCACATGAAGGGCCGACCGGCCACCATCTCCTCCGTCACCCAAACGGCATGACCCAGACCGAGTGGCTCCTCCTGCACCGCCAATCTGATCCGCACGTTCTCCAGTCCGGGAAGTGGCCCCTCGATCTGGAAGTGCTGGCGGATGAGGCCGCCGGCGTCCAGATCGACCACCAGGATCACCTCCCTGGCACCTGCCCGGGCCGCCTCCTCCACCGCGTACTGGATGGCCGGGCGATCGACCACCGTGATCAATGCCTTGGGAACGACCCGGGTGGCGGGGCGCATGCGGGTGCCGCGCCCGGCGGCGGGTATCACCGCAACATCGATCATGTGGGCACCCGCTGCTCGGCGCCGGCCATCATCCGGCGGATGTTGGGGGTGTGGCGGACGACGATCAGCCCGAGCATCCCCGCCAGGGCGATCAGGGACCATCCTCTCACTCCCTGCCACAGGGCCAGCGGAAGGGTGATCGATACGGCCACCAGCGATGCGATCGAAGCCACCTTGAACAGTTTGGCAATCGTCACCCAGACCACCACCAGGATGAGGGCGACCACCGGCAGCGTGAAGAGGAGCACCCCGGCCCCGGTCGCCACCCCCTTTCCACCCTTGAAGCGGTGATAGATGGGGAAGCAGTGCCCCACCACCGCCAGCAACCCGGCGGTGAAGGCGAGCGGGGCGGTCGGCCCCGGGTCGAGCGGGGAGGCGAGCATGCCGAGGGCGGCGGCAATCACTCCCTTGAGCGTGTCACCTCCGAACACCATGGCCGCCGGGCCTCTCCCCAGCGTGCGTAGAACGTTGGAGGCCCCAGGATTGCCGGAACCTTCCTGATGGATGTCGACCCCGTGGGCGCGGGCGACGACGACCGCGAAATCCAGCGAGCCGATCAGGTAGGACCCGAGCAGGGCGATGAAGACGGGCACGGAGGCAGCCTACCGGTCCTCCGGCCGCCGCTCGGCCGGTCGGGCGCATCGACGGTCCCGTCGCACTCGCATTCCCGTAGAATGACCGACTCGACCAACCCATAGAGGGGCCGTGCGTGCCGACCTACGAGTACCAATGCAAGAAATGCGGGGAACGCCTGGAAGTGTTCCAGTCGTTCTCGGCCAAGCCGCTGCGCAAACATGACGGCTGCAACGGGGCTCTCGAGAAGGTGTTCCATGCCAGCGGCATCGTCTTCAAAGGCTCCGGCTTCTATGTGACCGATTCCCGCGGCTCATCGAGTTCGGCCACCGCCTCGAGCACCACCTCCAGCGCCTCGAGCCCGGCGTCGACGGCCACCACGCCGTCGACCTCGGCTCCCGGCTCGAGCGGATCTTCGTCCACCTCCGGAGCGAAGAGCTCGGGACCTGCCCCGTCGAAGGACTGAACAGACCTCTGGTCAAAGGGGCCGCCGTCCCATAGTTTCGTCTTCATGTACTGGCTGGCCCGACCCCCCTATGTCCGCTGGGTGGCGGCGGGGATGGTGCTCCTGTTCTCCCTCGTCAGCGATATCCGGGGGATGCTGGCGGTCGAACACCCCTTTGCCGCCGGCCCCCTCCCGGCCGGCACCTCGGTCGAGCGCGACGACGTCGTGATGGCCAGGGTGCCGGCGGGTCTGCTGCCTCGAGTGGCACTCCCCCTCCGCCTGGCCCGCCCGGTCGCCGCCGGCGAACCGCTGACGCCATCGCTCGCCCGCGAACCTGGCTCCCTGGTGCCGGCCGGCTGGGTCAGCATCTCCCTGGAGGTTCCCGGCCCGGTGACAGCCGGTGACGGCGTCCTCTTGATCGGCACCGCCACCGATGGGCGACCCGATCTGACCGTGGACGGGTTGGTGGTGTCGTTGCAGCCCGGAGACGGTTTCTCGCCGGCCGCCGCCCTGGTGGCGATTCCCAGGGAGGCGGCCGCCGGAGTGGCCCGGGCCCACCTGGAGGGACGTCTCACCGTCCTCTCGGCGGTCTCCCCGAACTGAACCTCTAACGTCCGGGGATGCTCGAACTGCTCAAGGCAGCCGTCCTCGGATTGGTGGAGGGAATCACCGAGTTCCTTCCCATCTCGTCCACCGGCCACCTCATCGTGTCCTCGAAGCTGATCGGGGCCGAGGACTCGGGCGGAACCTTCGAGCTCGTGATCCAGCTCGGGGCGGTGCTGGCGGTCGCCTGGTTCTACCGGCGCGATCTGGTCACCCGGATCCGGGCGGTTCGATCGAGCGGCCGGTTCTGGCTGTTGCTGTTCCTGGCCGTGCTGCCGGCGGGGATCATCGGGCTGCTGTTGGGCGACTGGATCAAATCGGTGCTCTTCTCGCCCGTCACGGTCGGAGTGGCCCTCATCCTGGGTGGGCTGGTGCTGTGGGCGGTCGAACGAACCCCACACCGGGAGACGTCACCAGAAGTGGACATCGATCAGGGCGGGATCATCGACCTCGACGCCACCGGGCCGGGCGGCCTCGACTCGATCCAACCGGGCCAGGCCATCAAGATCGGCCTGATCCAGCTGGCATCGTTCGTGCCCGGGGTGTCGCGAGCGGGCGCCACCATCGTCGGAGGGTTGTTGACCGGGCTCGACCGGGAGACCGCCACCGTCTTCTCTTTCTATCTCGCCCTGCCGACGCTCGGCGCCGCAACCGTGTTCGACCTGGTGCGCAACCTCGAAGAGATCACCGCCGGTGGTCAAACCGGGCGCTACGCGGTCGGGATCATCATCGCCTTCCTGACCGCGCTCGCCTCCATCGGCTGGCTCCTGCGGTACGTGTCGAGCCACGACTTCCGGCCGTTTGCCAAGTACCGGATCGTTGTCGGAACGGTCATCCTGGGACTGGTGGCTGTCGGCGTGCTCTGACTCGAACTTCGGGCGTCACGGGGCGTAGTTGGATGATGCCCGGGTGGTCTCGGCCAGATGGACGTTGACGAGAGCCGGCTTGCCCGAGCGGGCGGCGCGCTCCAGCGCCGGTCGGATCTCTTCCGGGCGGGTCACGAACTCACCGTGCCCTCCCAGCGCCTCGACCATGGCGTGATAGGGCCTGACACCGAGATCGGCTGCCACCACCCTGTCGGGAAAGAAGGCGTGGTGGAGGGTCTTGATGTTCGCCCACACTCCGTCATTGCCTACTACCCCGACGATCGGCAACCCCAACCTCACCATCGTGTCGTACTCGAATCCGTTGAAGCCGAAGGCCCCGTCGCCGAACACGACGCCAACCAGTTTGTCGGGGAAAGCCAGCTTGGCGGCGATGGCGAATGGCGCCCCGGTGCCCAGGGTTCCGAACGGTCCCGGGTCGAGGACGTGACCGGGCCGTGAGACCCGGAGCCAGCGAGCCGTTGTCGAGACTATGTCCCCTCCATCCACCGCCACGATCGCCTCGGTCCCGAAGAACTCGGCCACCTCGCGGGCGAAGCGATGAGGCATCACCGGCGAAGCGTCATCGGCGGCCAGTTGGTCGAAGCCGGCCTGGGCGGCGGCATCGGCCTCCATGATGTGGCGGGCGAACTCTCGCTCGGACTTCGAGAAGCGGGAGGATTCCGCCACCAGTTGCCCGACCACCGTCATCGGATCCGCCGACACACCGATCACGGCCGGGCGGTTCCAGCCGATCTTGACGGGGTCGGCGTCGATCTGGATGACCACCGCGCCCGGAGCGATCGACTCGCCATAGCGGGCCCGGAAATCCCAGTCGACGCCCAGGGCCAGCACCAGGTCGGCTTCCATGAACGCCTGGCTGCGGGAGTGGTTGCCGAGCAGCGGGTGCCCATACGGCAGCGACCCACGCGCCCGGCCGTTGAGGTAGGTCGGGGCGCCGAGGGCTTCGGCGAGATCTCGAAGCCGGCTTTCCGCGCCCCCCCTCGCTCCCGCCCCGGCGAAGATCATCGGCCGCTCGGCCCCGGCCAGGGCGGTCACGACCCGATCGAGCGAAGTCGGGTCGACCCCTCCCAGCGGGTTGGCGCGCGGTCCGTCCGGCCAGCGCACCCCGCCCTCGTCCACCTCGTCGAACTGGACGTCCATGGGTACGTCCAGGAACACCGGTGCCCCCCGGCCGCTGAAGGCGTGGCGGGCGGCGGTCGAGACATATTCGGCCAGCCTCCCCGCCTCCCACGCCGTCGCCGACCAGGCGGTGATCCCTTCGAACAGCTTCGGGTGGTCCATCTCCTGCAGCCCACCCTTCAGTTCCTGGCGGAGCAGGTGCCTTCCCCCCAGCAGCAGCAGCGGCGTCGCCGCATGCCAGGCACTGGCCACACCGGTGATGGCATCGGTCACCCCCGGCCCGGCAGTCACCGCCGCCACCCCCAGCTGGCCGGTGAGCCGGCCGTAGGCCTCGGCGGCATGGACCGCGGCCTGTTCGTGGCGGACATCGATGACCCGGATCCCCTCCTGGACGCAGCCGTCGAGGATCGGGAGGATGTGGCCTCCGGTGAGCGTGAACAGGGTGTCGACTCCGGTCAGCCGGAGGGCTCGGGCGATGACGTGTCCGCCGTGGATCTTGGCCATGCCCGCGACGCTAGTGCCCCCTCCCGGCCCTGGTCTCGGACAGCCTCAGAAGGCCGGTACCCCGCCCGCCTCCGGCCCTCCGGGGAGATCGGCCACCATCCACACCGAGTCCTCGGTGCGGAACCCTAGGCGCGAGTACAACCGGCGGGCCTCCCGGTTGGCCTGCTCGGTCTCCAGGAACACCCTGGGGAGGTTCCGCCTCCGGCAGTCCTCGAGCAGATGGGCGACGAGGGCGGAGCCATGCCCCTTGCCCGGTCGGTCGATGTAGATCTCGTCGAGGAGGGCGTCGGGCCCGCCCGACTCGATCGACCAGCTCCAGGTCACCACCGCGTACCCCACCACCTCGTCCCCGTCGACGGACAACCACACCACCCCGTGCTGATCGGAGAGCAGCAACGGTTCGAAGCCGGCGGTGGCGGTGACCGGGTCGAACTGGTGGGAGTCGGCCTCGCAGTACCGAGCGCACAGCCGCAGAAGCACCTCGAGATCCCCAGCCACTGCCCTCCGGATGGCGACCATGAGGCGACTTTATGTGGTGAGAGAGCAGAAAACTGCCATCTCAGCGCGCTATTTGCGGTCTGGCGCGGTCCGGTGGGGGTCAGTGGCCCGTCAGCAGCCGCAACATGCCACCCAACACCCGGGAAGGCCTCCCCGAACGCTCCTCGACCCGATCCGCCATCGGAGCCAGCAGCCGCCCGAGGTTGACTCCCAGATACCGAAGCGGCTCCGGCTCCCAGCGTCGATTGCGGTGCGCCACCCAGGGGAGGGAGGTGAGATCGGTGTCCCGTTCGAGCACCAGGTCGGCGAGCGTGCGCCCGGCCAGGTTCGACGCCGAGACACCTGCCCCCACATACCCGCCGGCATACCCGATCCGGGAGGGCCGGTCGAAGACGACCGCCGCAGTCCAGTCGCGGGGGACGGCCACGGCTCCACCCCAGGTGTGGGTGATGGCCGCCCCTCCGATCTGTGGGAAGAGCCGGCGAAGGACTTCGTGGATGTGCCCGTGCACCTGCGGTTCCTGCTCGAACTCGGGGCGCATGGCCGATCCGAAGTGATAGGGCGCCCCCCGGCCGCCAAAGGCAAACCTGCCGTCGGCGGTC
Organism: Actinomycetota bacterium; assembly: GCA_036745195.1. Lineage (GTDB taxonomy): Bacteria > Actinomycetota > Acidimicrobiia > Spongiisociales > ZC4RG35 > JBFHRE01. The sequence goes on from DAIOGO010000002.1 coordinate 11,831, forward strand.
CGCTGGCCGTAGATCACCAGATGCCGGGCGTCATTGAAGGTGGGCCGCTCCTCAAGCCCGATGGCCTCCCAGGTCCGTGTCGAGAGCGGCTCGGTGGCGATCATCAGCGAATAGACCGGGATCACCCGCCGGCTACCACCGGCGAGCCCGACCGAGAACGCCTCCGTGCACTGGAGGACGGTCCCGGCCCGTACTTCACCATGCCGGGTCCTCACCCGTCCCGGTTCGATGGCTTCGACCGGCGAACCCTCGAAGATCGTCACGCCTGCGCGCTCCACCGCCGCCGCCAGACCTCTTGCGAGCCGGAATGGATGGAGAGCGGCGCAATGGGGCGTGTACATCGACCCCAGGGCGGTTTCCGACTTGGCGATCCGGGCGGTCTCGGCCGGATCGAGCCACCGGTAGTCGTCCTCACCGAAACCCCAGGCGGCCTCGGACTTCAGCCGCTCCCGAAGGCGGGAGACCTGGGCCGGATTCGAAGCAAACGTAACCGTCCCGCCCTTCTTGAAGTCGGCGTCGATCCCCTCCTCGAGGCAAACTCGCCCGATCTCGTCGATCGACGAGAAGATCGCCCGATGCTGGCGGACGAGCTGGTGGCGGCCCTGGGCCGCCTCGGCGCGGGCGAGATTGACGGCGAGTTCACCGGATGCCCAACCGCCGTTCCGACCGGAGGCGCCGAACCCGGCGATCTCCGCCTCCACCACGACGACGTCGAGTTGTGGTTCGAGTCTGGCCAGGTAGTAGGCGGTCCACAGCCCGGTGTATCCGGCGCCGACGATCACGACATCGGCCGACCGCACCCCCTCCAGTCGGGGCCGCGGCTCGAGTGGATCATCGCCAAGGCTGTCGTGCCACAGACTCAGCCGCCGGTACCGGCTCATTCGTCCTCGAACGATGGCAGTGACCCAGCCCGCGCCAGCGTCTCGGTGAACGCCTCCTCGAACACATCCAAGGTCCTGGCGACGTCGGCGTCACTGTGCGCAGCGCTCATGAACCAGGTCTCTTTTGCGTCGGGGCAGGGCATCACTCCGCGCTCGATCATGGCCAGCACGGTGTTGTTGTAGATCCGCGAGTCATGCCGGGCGAGATCGCGATATTCGGTCGGTTTTCCCTCGCCCAGGAAGACGGAGAACATCGACGGGTGCCCGACGATCGATCCAGCCATCCCGTGATCGGCCAGGATCTTGCGTAGTCCGTCCATCAAGGCGCCACCCGTGCGGGCGATCGTCCGGTACACCTCCCCGTCGGAGAGACGCTCGATCGTCGCCTTGGTGGCAGCCGCGGCGATGGCATTACCGGAGTATGTGCCGGCCTGGGCGATCCCCCCCAGCCGCCATCCTTCCGACATCTCCTCGCTGACGGCGATGGCAGCGACCGGGAACCCATTCCCCATCGACTTGGCGAAGGTGGCCACATCCGGCACGACCCCGAACGCCCCTACCGCCCCATCCAGACCGAGCCGGAAGCCGGTCTTGACCTCGTCGAAGATCAACACCGACTGGTTCTCGGAGCACAGGGTTCTCAAGGTTTCCAGGAAGCCTGGTTCGGGAAGGACCCCCAGGAAGTTGGCTGCCATCGGCTCGACGATCACCGCCGCGACCTCGTGGCCGTGATCCTCGAAGAACTCGGTCAACAACTCGATGTCGTTGAACGGAAGCGTCCGGATGTAGCTGCGGATCGACTCGGGGATCCCCGAGGAGGCCTGGATGGGAAGCGGCCGCAGGCGCGACCCGAGGTGGGCAGGCGGAGCACCGGCCGTGCTGAACAGCACGTAGTCGTGGGCGCCGTGATACCCGCCCTCGAACTTCAAGATGAGATCCCTCGCCCCCCACCCACGGGCGAGGCGGATCGCATGCATGGTGGCCTCGGTCCCGGTGTTGGTGAACCGGATCTGCGACGCCCAGCCGAGGGCGGCGATCACCGCCTCGGCGGCCTCGACCTCGATCTCCTGGGTCATGGCATAGACGTTCCCCCGGAAGGCGGCTTCGGCCACCGCCTGCGAGACATAGGGGTCGGCGTGACCGAGGATCACCGGACCGAACCCCAGTTGGTAGTCGATGTACTCGCGCCCATCGGCATCGAAGATGTGAGAACCGAGGCCGCGGTCGATCACGAGGGTGTCGGCGTCACCCCAGTACCGGAACTGTGACGAGACACCGTTGACCATGACACGTTTGGAACGCCGGAACCACTCGGCGGTCTTGGGACCCTGCAAACTCATTTGAAATCCTCCTGGAACTGCTGAAGACCGGTCATCTGCACCCCCGAAGGGGCGGACGATCAGGCTCCAGGCGGGTTCCAGTGGCGGGGGGCGAGCATGTTCCGCTCGAGGTAGGCGGGGAGGTGGGCGGTCTTGTCACGATTGAGCCGGTGGCGGGCACCTACGCTGCCGGCCGGATCGTCCCCGAGGGCATACGCGGCGGCAACGAACGGACCCGTCTCACCGACCTCGAGCACCAAACCGCTCCCGATCACGGGCGAAGCCTAGTCGAGCCCACCTGTGCCCGCCCGGCCGAAACGGGATGCGACCAGGACACTCCCACGAATCACCCGACGCGCCCGGGTATCGGATCCGACGACGCAACATCGAGGGGAGCCTCGCTCGGCCCACTCAATCCATCGTCTTGACCATCCCCGCGAAACCGCCGAAGAACACCCCAAGGAGGGTTCCCGGGATCACAGACGTCGCGAACGAGTCGGGCAGATCCTGGCCGGTGATGAGCTTGACGACCAGGGTGAGTGCGACCAGGGCGATCGGTAGGCCGAGGCCTACCCCCTTGGCCACCGCCATGCCCATGCGGACGTCTTCGTGTTCGTCGGCTGCTTCGCTCACGTTTGGTCGGCTCCTCGAATTCGTGCTCCTCCAGTGTGCCATACGGCCCGGTCGGGTTGCGTCGGTTACCGTGATTCGGTCATGTCGGAACCGCACGTCCACCGCCCATACCCAGAGCGGGCGAAAGAGATCGCGTTCGCTTCGGCCGAGTACCTGGCGTTCGCCTCACGTCAGCCGTTTCTGGGGGTTCCGGCGCGGCGGTTCGACGAACTGGCCACCGACCCCTGCGAAGTCGTGATCATCGGCGCCCCCTTCGACTGGGGCACCACGTATCGCCCCGGGGCCCGGTTTGGGCCCAAGGCGATCCGCGAGGCCGACTACGGGGCCATGGACGGATACCGGCCGCATCTTCCCACCGGGATCGACCCTCTCGGCGAGTTGGGGGTGGTCGACGTGGGGGACGTCTATGTGGTTCCCGGCCAGGTCGAGTTGTCGCTCGACCGCATCACCGAGGCCGTCGAACTGGTGGCGAAGGCGGGGAAGGTCCCCGTAGTCCTCGGGGGTGATCACACCGTGACCTTCTCCAATGCCACCGGAGTGGCCAGGGCTCACGGGTTCGGAGAGGTCGCCTTGATCCACTTCGATGCCCACGCCGACACCGGGAACCTGCAGAACGGCCAGTTGTACGGCCACGGCACCCCGATGCGCCGGTTGGTCGAGTCGGGCGCGGTCCCCGGCCATCGATTCGTCCAGATCGGGCTGCGCGGGTACTGGCCGGAGCCTGACGTCATCGCCTGGATGCGGGACCAGGAGATGCGGTCATACATGATGAACGAGATCGTCGATCGGGGTCTGGAGGTTGTCGTCGACGAGGCGGTTGCCTACGCCCTGGAAGGCGGGGCGAAGGGTGTCTTCATCTCGGTCGACATCGACGTGGTCGACCCGGGATTTGCCCCGGGAACCGGAACCCCCGAGCCGGGAGGTCTGACGTCCCGCCAGTTGCTCGATACCGTTCGAAGGCTGTCCCGCGAGCTGCCCGTACTGGGCGCCGATGTCGTCGAGGTGGCCCCCGCCTACGACCATGCCGACATCACCGCCTACCTGGCCAACCGGGTGGTCCTGGAGATCCTCAACGGGATGGCGGAGCGCAAACTCGGGATCTGACCGCCATGCGTCGTGCGTCATGCGCCATGCGTCATGCGACGTGCGTCAAGCGCCCTTCGGTCGGCGACGGCAGACAGGCGACACCACGAGTCGGATAGGCTGGGTCGCATGGCTCAGACCGGGTTCTGGTTTGTCGTTCAGGCGTCGGACGCTTCGGCGGTCGAGGTCGCCAAGTACCTGCACCGGTTGCGCACCGACTTCGAACCCACCATCGGCCCGCTGCTCGACTCCTGGCGGATCACGCCGGCGACACGCTCCTTCGACGAGGACGAGTCGGAGTTCATCAGTGCGGACGACTACCTGCGAATGTTCTGGGCGACCCGGGTGCCGGAGGAGCTCTTCTACGCCTGTGCCGACCCCCGCCTCGACGACGCCACCTGGGACCTCGCCACGGCTCGCCTCGACCACCCCTGCAAGGCGGTGCTCGCCGCCATCCCCTCGATCGCCCCGGTCGCCGTGCTCTTTGCCGGGCTCGGAGCGAGGCGGGCGGACATGATCCCGGGCTGGATGGGAATGTTCTCTCTCACCCGGGCGGAGGTGGAGCAGGCCGCCGAGTCACTCCGCAAGGCCCACGGGTTGCCGCCCCAGCAGCGAGTGAACGCCCTCCAGCACATGCACCACCTGCTCGATCAGGCCGGCGTCCTCAACTTCCCGATCGCCAACCTGCTCGAGGCCATGCCGGTGGTCCTGGGATCCGCCCTGGAGGATTCAACCGGGCTGATCGCCGTCTCTGCGGTGATCTGAAGCAGGTTGCCAGGCGAATCGGGTTCGGCCCGGGGCGAGTCACAGCTTGAAGCGGTAGACGTTGGTCTCGCGCTGCACGAAACCGATCCGCTGGTAGAGCCGGTTGGCGGCCTGGCGGGTGGGATTCGACGTCAGCTCGACCGACTTCGCTCCCCTCTCTCGGGCATGGGCGATGGCCTCTGTGACGAGCTTCTCCCCCACTCCCCTACCACGGACGGCCCCATCGACCACGACGTCCTCGATCCAGGCCTTGAGCCCGGTCGGGATCCGAATGAAACCGAGGGTCAACGATCCGACACACCGGTCGCCGTCCATCGCCACCAGCATCACGTTCGAGCCACTGTGAACGATCGCCTCGAGGTGATCACGGGACGGCGGCACTGCCGAGCTGGAGAGTTGGGGAATGAGGTGGGCGAAGGCCTCCACCAATCGATCGTCGACCGCCTCGGCTCGCTCCACCCTGATCCCGGTCACCGGGCAACCTTGCTGCGCCGGGTGGTGATGGTGAGATAGCCGAACATGGCGATCACGGTGACCAGGAAAATGATCGTGCCAAAGACGTTCACCTGGGGAGGAATTCCTCGCCGGGCGGCGCCCCAGACGTACAGCGGGAAGGTCATCGTGGTTCCGCTGTTGAAGTTGGTGATCACAAAATCATCGAAGCTGAGGGCGAAGCACAGCATGAACGAGGCGGCCACACCGGGCAGGATCATCGGGAGCGTCACCCGTCGGAAGGTCTGCCATTCGTTGGCATAGAGGTCCATGGCGGCTTCCTCCAGGTGCCGGTCGAATCCGACGATGCGGGCCCGCACGGTGACCACCGAGTAGCTGATGTTGAAGAGCACGTGCGCCACCAGGATGGTCCAGTAGCCCCGACCGAACGAGGTGGCGATGAACAGGGCCAGCAGTGCGGAGCCCATCACCACCTCGGGACTGGCCATCGGGAGGAACAACAGCAGATTGGTGGCGGCCCGGGCCCGGAACCGGTAGCGGACCAGGGCGAGGGCGATCAGGGTGCCGACGATGGTGGCGATCAGGGCGGAGAGGAAGGCCAGCGTCAGCGAGTTGATCAACGCCTCCGACAGCCCTTCGACGCCGAATGGGTCGGCCCAATGCCGGAGGGTGAAGCCCACCCAGGTGACGTTGAACCGTCCTTTGAGGTCGTTGAAACCGAAGGCGATCACGACGAACACCGGGAGGAACAGGTAGACCAGCCCCGCCCCCAGCAGCACCCGGTAGAAGACGCGCGCCTTCACGTCAGCAACTCCTCGGTGCCCACCCGCCGCACGTAGATGACCACCAGGGTCACGATCAGCGCCATCAGCGTGAAGGAGATGGCGGCGGCGGCCGGATAGTCGATCACGACCAGGAACTTGTTCTGGATGACGTTGCCCATCATCGAGTTGGGCGGGTTGCCGAGCAACTCGACATTGACGTAGTCGCCGGCGGCGGGGATGAAGGTGAGCAGGGTGCCGGAGATGACACCGGGCAGCGAGAGCGGCCAGGTGACCTTGCGAAATGCGGTGAATGGCGAGGCATACAGGTCGTTGGCCGCCTCCAGCAGCGACCGATCGATCTTGTCGAGCGAGACGTAGATGGGAAGCGTGATGAACGCCAGGTAGTTGTAGACCAACCCCGCCACCACCGCCCAGGCGGTGGAGAGAAGGCGGCCATCCTCGGGAAGCAGACCAAGGGTCTTGATGATCCCCACCACCGTCCCCTGGTCGGCGAGGATGATCCGCCAGGCCAGGGTCCGAAGAAGGAACGGGACCAGGAACGGCATGAGCAACAGCATCAGGAACAGGCTCTTCCACCGCCCGGTGTGGAAGGCGATGGCGTAAGCCAGCGGGTAGGAGATGGCCAGCCCGATCACCGTGGCGGCAAAGGCGAACAGGAGCGAATTGAACAACTGGCCCCGGTAGGTCGTGAACACCGCCAGGTAGTTCGAGAGGTCACCCGTGAACCGGTAGCCCCGCTCCAGCGAGCCTTCCTGCAGGGAGGTGATGACCAACTGGCTCATCGGGACCACGTAGAAGAGGAACAACCACAGCAGCCCGGGGGCCATCAACAGATACGGGACACGCCGGCGCCGTCGCTCCGCGGCGGAGACGGCCTCGATCGTCATACCGGCTGAACCACGAAACAATGGCCTGGCTCCCAACCCATCACGACGTCGCTCCCGGCCGGGAAACGGGCGGCGCCGATGTTCTGGACGACGACGGCGAGTTCGCCCAGCTGCCCGGCATCGACGAGATAGTGCGTGCTGATGCCGATGAAGGAGGCGTCCGTCACCCGGCCGGCCACCCGGTTGGTGGTGCGCAGGTCCTCGGCCGTGGCGCCGAGCTGGATCTTCTCGGGTCGGACTCCGAGCCGGATGTCGGCGCCCTCCTGCAGGCCTCCGGCGGCCACCCGCATCTCGGTGCCGTCGGCCAGCCGCACCGCCCCGCTGGACGAAGTCACCTTGCCGTCCATGAGATTGGAGGCTCCCAGGAACGAGGCAACGAAAGGAGTACGGGGATCGTCGTAGATCTCCGCCGGCTCACCCATCCGCTCGATCTTGCCCTTGTTCATCACGGCGATCGAATCGGCCATGGTCATGGCTTCTTCTTGATCGTGGGTCACATGGATGAAGGTGATTCCGACTTCTTGCTGGATCCGCTTGAGCTCGATCTGCATCTCCTTGCGGAGCTTGAGATCGAGCGCCCCGAGCGGCTCGTCGAGGAGCAGCACCCGGGGATGGTTGACCAGGGCTCGGGCGAGGGCGACGCGCTGCTGCTGTCCACCCGACAGCTGGCGCGGCTTGCGCTTGGCGGCATGACCGAGCTGGACCAGATCCAGCATCTCGTTGACTCGACGGGCGGTGTCGCCGTCGGCCACCTTCTGGCGACGGAGCCCGAACGCCACGTTCTCGAACACAGTGAGATGAGGGAAGAGCGCATAACTCTGGAAGACCGTGTTCACCGGCCGCTGGTATGCCTTGGTTCCGGTCACGTCCTCGCCATGCAGACGGATGACTCCGGAGGTGGGGTCCTCGAACCCGCCGATCATCCGGAGCGTCGTGGTCTTGCCACATCCCGAAGGGCCGATGACGGCAAAGAAGCGATTCTCGTCGATGACCAGATTCAGGTCGTCGACCGCCAGCACGTCGCCAAACGCCTTGGTGATCCCTTTGAGCTCGACGGCAGGGGTTTCACCCCCCGCCGTCGAACCCGGAGCTTGGCTCATACGCCGGTGGCGGCGGCCACCGCGTTGTTCAGTTCGGTCTCCTCGGCCTCGTCCAGCGCCCGGAAGATGTGCGACTTCGCCAGCGTCGCCTCGTCGGGGAAGATGAGCGGCTGATCGACGAATGTCTCGTCGATGTCGGCCATCGCCTCCTTGGCGCCGTCGACCGGCGACACGTACCACACCCAGTAGGCCAGCTCGGCGGCAACCTCGGGCCGGTAGTAAAAGTCCATCCACTTCTCGGCGTTGGCCTTGTTGGCCGCTCCCTTGGGGATGAGCATGTTGTCCGTCCAGATCATCACGCCCTGGTCGGGGAAGCTGAAGCCGAGCTGGGGAGAGTCCTCCTGGTTGGCAAAGATGTCGCCGGACCAGGCCAGCGCCACCGCCAGGTCGCCGTTGATCAGAGCATCGAGGTAGTCGTTCCCGTAGACCTGCCGGATCTGGCCATCCGTCACCAGCTTGCCCAGTGTGTCGGTCGAGGCGAGCATCTCGTCGAGGGTGGCGGTGGCAGGGTCCTTGCCCTCGTACAGCATGATCAGGCCCAGGGTGTCGATGTATCCCTCCAACACCCCGATCTTGCCCTTGTACTTGGGATCGAACAACACCCCCAGATCCGAGACCGGACCGCCCGTCTGGTTGGTGTCATACCCGATTCCGGTGAAACCGGACTGCCAGGGCAGCGTGTAGTCGCGGGTGGGGTCGAACCCGGGCGAGGCCAGCGCCGACGCCAGATTCGCCATGTTGGGCACGTTGCCGTGATCGATCTTCTCGGCATAACCGAGCCGGATCATCCGGGCTGCCATGTAATCGGTGAGCACAACGATGTCGAAGCCGGTCGGCTCACCGGCCGCCAGCTGGGCCTGATACTTGCCAAACCACTCCTCGTTCGAGTTGACCCCTTCGGTGTAGGTGACGGCGATCCCCGTCTCCGCCTCGAAGGCATCCTTGGTGGAGGTGCCGTCCGGCGAGTCCTCGGTGGTGTCGATGTACTCGATCCAGTTGTCCACGAAGAGCACCGTGCTCGGCGCCCCGGTCGTCCCCGGCCCGGCGGTGGTGGCGGTGCCCTCGGTGCCGCAGGCGGCAAGAATCGACGGTCCGGCGATCACGAAGGCGCCCGTCCCCGCCACCCGTCGCAGGAACTCCCGCCTGCTCACGCCGTCGCGAGCCGCCCTTGCCATCAGCGCGTCCATCGACCCTGTTCTTCTCACTCCTCGTTGGATGTTCGTCACGCTCAATCTCCTCCTGTTTCGGGTGCCGTCGCCGGCACGGCGATCTTATGCTCCGCTCGACAAACCTTGTTCGACGAAATCGGGGTTGTGCCAGACGATCAACGCCGAATACGAGTCCGTCTCGGGATCGTCGAGGTAACCCGGCAGTGCCCCCCGCAATTCGAAACCGTTGTCCATCTGAAAGGTGAGGGTCGGGTCGTACAGTTCGCGCGCCGCCACCCGCCGCACGTACTCGTCCGCGCTCATGAGGTGCTTCTGAGCGGCAAA
>DAIOGO010000002.1:21329-23446 GCA_036745195.1 Actinomycetota bacterium
TCCTCCGTGAGATTCACATACCGCAACTCGCCCATTGCCATCCCTTCAAGCCGACGCCGACACCGGAAGCCGGAAGAGCTGATAGTCGTTGTCGGCGGGGATCCCCCAACATGCCCACAGCTCACCGGTTTGCGGCCGCATGATGGCAGCCCCGCACGTCTCGTAATCGAAGGGTGGTTCCGGCCGCCGGCAAATGGCCCGCTCGTCTCGGGTCAGGGCGATCAGGTCCTCCACCCCGACCGACCCGCCGTCGAGCAGGTCGATCGCCTGTCGCAGGCGCAACTCCGAGCTCAGCTGGAGCTGGGCGGGACGGGCACCTTCCAGACTGCGACCCACCGGGGTCAGGCAGTGGTTGGTACGCACGATCGTGTCGGCGTCGAGGGTCGTCACCACTTTGCGGGTGGCGGTGGCCTCGATGCTGAACCCGGTTCCACTCCGATCGAAGACATGGAAATTGTGACCACCGGCCAGTTCGGCCTCCATCACCGCCTCCAGCGCCCCGGCCGCGCTCTTCGCCTCGAGCGCCTTGCGCACCACGAACGGCCACGTGACCCCGATCCGGCCGTCCGTGACCGTGAGATTGTTGATCCCCACACAAACCCCGAACTCGTTCATGCCGAGTTGACCCACACAGCCAACCGTGCTGAACACGAGGGCCCGGGCTTTGCTTTCCGGTCGTAAATCGAGCATCACCACATGCGGGGTGGCCGAAGCATTCATGTCCCACGTCTGGGCGTAGAAACCGGCGCCGCCCGCCTGGTGGTCGGGGACGATCACCGCCGTGCAGTTGTCCTCGACGGGAGCGCCGGCATCGGCGGCCCTGACCGTGTCGAGGAGATCGGTATAGCCGCTGACGACGATTGCCTCGCCAACGGTGATCCCGGCGGCCGCCGCCAGGGCGGTCGTCTCCTCCATCAGATCCGGGGCGTAGGCGCGGTGGGCGTCCACCATCGACTCCGCCAGCACAACGATTCCGGCTGCGTCGAAGCGGGTCCCGGTCCGGGCCAGTTCCACCCGGCCCCGGGCGTATTCGGCGATCTCGTCGCCGAAGGCGGCGCCGTGAGCCGTTCCCATCTCGTGGGGCGTCCCCGCCAGTTCCAGCACCCGGATCGGGCGACCGTTCACGCCAGGCCTCCGAAATACCTGGTCTTGGGCTCCAGATACTCGAGCAACCCCTCGGTGCTCGACTCGCGGCCAAAGCCGGATTGCTTCATCCCCCCGAAGGGCGCCTCGGCCGTGACCGGATACCAATCGTTGACGCCCACCAGGCCGAACTCCAGTGCATCGGAGACGTGCATGGCGGTACGGAGATCCCGGGTCCAGACGAAGGAGGCCAACCCGAACTCGACCGAGTTGGCAATGGTGATGGCCTCATCGACCGTGTCGAAGGGGAGGATGGGCAGCACCGGCCCGAATACCTCCTCGGAGGCGGCCGGCGAACCGGGGGGCAGGTCGGTCATCACCGTCGGCGAGAAGAAGTACCCGGGACGATCGGGTCTGCTCCCACCCGACACCACCCTGGCGCCGCCTGCCACGGAGCGCTCGACGATGCTCTCCACCCTGTCCCGCTGGGTGGCGTTGATCAGCGGACCCACCGTCGTCTCCGCCTGCATGCCGTCTCCCACCACCTGCCGCTGGGAGGCGGCGGCGGCGGCCTTGGTGAACTGTTCGACGATCGAGGAGTGCACGATGAAACGCTGCGGGGCGATACACACCTGCCCGCTGTTCCGGTACTTGGCGGTCACTCCCGATTCGGCCACGGCCTCGAGGTCTTCCACATCCGGAAAGACGATCACCGGGGCATTGCCGCCCAGTTCGAGCGACAGTTTGGTGATGGTGCGAGCCGCTCCCTCCATCAAGAGCCGGCCCACCCTCAGCGAACCGGTGAACTGGATCTTGCGCAGGCGGGGGTCATCGAGCATCGCCTGGGCGATCGCGTTGGGCTCACCGTTGATGACGTTGACCACCCCGGCGGGGACTCCGGCATCGGTGAGGGCGGCGCCGTAGGCGAGGGCCGAGCGCGGGGTGTACTCGGAGGGACGCACCACCGCCGTGCACCCGGCGGCGAGGGCGGAACTCACCGCTCGATTCACGTTGTAGATCGGGAAGTTCCAGGC
>DAIOGO010000002.1:23546-72462 GCA_036745195.1 Actinomycetota bacterium
GCCCGCTCGTAGGGGTTCTTGGCCGACCAGGTCCCAAATGCGGCGGAAGCGGCCGAGATGGCGGCCTCCGCATCGGCCCGACCTCCGAATGCGATCGGCTCGATGGTCTCCTCGGTGGCCGGGTTGATGAGGTCTTTGGTGACACCATCGATGGAGTCGACCCACTGGCCATCCACCAGGAGCCGGTTGAGCGTCGAGGTCATGCGACCCCCATCGCCGCCGCCACCGCATCGACCGAATCCGACACGACGTCGAGGGCCTCGTCCAGCTCGGCATCGGTGATGTTCAAGGGTGGGAGGAACCGGACGCAGTTGGAGTAGAGACCGGCCCGGATGGTGATGACACCACGCTGGACCGTCTCGGCGCAGATGGCGGCGGTCGCCTCCATCCACGGGGCGCGGGTCGAGGGGTCCTTGACGATCTCCATGACGAGCATCGATCCAATCCCGCGTACGTCTCCCACCAGCCCCGGGTGCCTACGCTGGATCTCCTCGAGTCTTGCCCGCAACCGAACGCCCACGGCCACCGAGCGGGCGAGGAACGCCGGATCGGCGATCGTGTCCATCGCCTCGATGGCGGCCACACACGCCAGCGGGTTGGCCGAGTAGGTTCCACCCAGCCCGCCGGGATGGGGAGCGTCCATGATCTCGGCCCGTCCCACCACCGCCGACAGCGGCATCCCTCCCGCCAGCGACTTGGCGGTGAGGAGGAGATCGGGCACGACCCCGGTGTGCTCCACCGCCCACAGGGTGCCGGTGCGGCCCATCCCCGCCTGGATCTCGTCGGCCACGAGCACGATCCCGTGCTGGTCGGCCAGCTCACGCAGCCTCTGCATGAACGCAGGAGGAACCGGGAGGAATCCGCCCTCCCCCAGCACCGGCTCGATCACGATGGCCGCCACGTGGCTCGGATCGACGATGGCAGTGAAACAGTGGTCGAGGTTCTGGACCGACCAGGCGATGAAGTCTGCCTCGGACAGCCCCTGCGGCCGCCGATACAGGTTGGGGAACGGAAAGCGATACACCTCGGGCGAGAACGGGCCGAACCCCTTCTTGAAGAGGTTGAACTTGGACGTCATCGCCATCGTCAGGTTGGTCCGGCCGTGATAGGCCCCGTCGAAGACGACCACCCCCTGACGTTTGGTGTAGGCCCGGCAGATGTTGACCGCCGTCTCCACCGCCTCCGCCCCGGTGTTCATGAACACGGTCTTCTTGGCGAAGTCCCCCGGTGCCAGCCGATTGAGACGTTCGGCTGCCTCGACCAGCGGCTCATAGGTGGAGACGATGGCGGACATGTGGATCAGGCGCTCGGCCTGGCTCTTCAATGCCTCGACCAGCCGCTCGGGGGTGTGGCCCACGGCCAGGACGCCGATCCCGCCGGCGAGGTCGATGAACCGGTTCCCGTCGACATCGGTGACGGTGGACCCGTGCGCCGACTCGATGGCCATCGGCGTCAGCTTGGCGGTCCCGGCGGCGGTGGCCGCATCCCGGCGGGCAACGATCTCCCGGCTACGGGGCCCCGGGATCTCGGTCACCAGCCGTATGGCCGAATTCTGCGATACCACCGTCACTTCAACCTCCTACCGCCGGGCCCCGGCGACCATCAACTCAATCGAAACGCTGTCATCGAGGTGCCTTGCAATTCGATTCGCTCGCAACCAGGCATCGAGAGCCGAGTATCGCTTGCATAGCGGATATTCGCAAGTGATACTCCTCGGGATGCGAGCCATCCGGTCAGAGCCCATCCGCGCCAACCTCGACGACATCGACAAGGCGGTCATCCGCCGCCTCCAGGAGGACGGCCGGATGTCCTATGCCGAACTGGGCCCGCTGGTGGGATTGTCACCGGCGGCGGCCCGCCAGCGGGTGATCCACCTGATCGACTCGGGGGTGATGCAGGTGGTGGCCGTCACCGACCCCACCCGGCTCGGGTTCGACATCCAGGCGATGGTCGGGTTCCAGGTCACCGGCGACCTGGAGGAGATCGCCGGTCGCCTGGCCCATATCCCCGAGGTGGAGTACCTCGTCATCACCACCGGACGCTTCGACTTTCTGGCCGAGATCCTGGCTACCACCACCGATCACTTCCTGTCCGTGCTCAACTCGATCCGATCGATGCCGGGCGTAGCTTCGAGCGAGGTGTTCACGTACCTGCGACTCGAGAAGCAGAGCTATGACTGGGGTGTCCGCTAGGAACCTCCCGGACGGTCTTCACCGCTCGAAGACGACCTGGCCCTCCACCACCGTCATGTCGACGGCCACCGCCGCCAGGTCGGACGCCCGGTAGGGATCCTGCGACAGCACCACCAGGTCGGCCACCGATCCCCCGGCGACCCGACCTCGATCGTCGAGGTGATTGACGAACGCCGAGCCCTCCGTGAAGCCGGCCAGTGCCTGATCCAGCGAGAGCCGCTCTTCGGGGAGGAACACGCCCGTGTCGGGGTGGCCGACCTGGGTGCGGGTGACGGCTACCGAGACCTGCCACATCACGTTGGCCGAAGAGACCGGCCAGTCACTTCCCATCGCCAGAGTCGCCCCGGCCCGGGCGAGCGCCCCGAACGGGTACTGATGCCGCGCCCGCTCACCGAGGAAGGGAATCGTCAACTCGGTCATGGCCGGTTCGTTGCAGGCCCACAGCGGCTGGCAGTTGGCCACCACCCCCAGTGCCCGGAACCGGGGAACATCGGCCGGGTCGACCAGTTGGAGATGGGCGAGGTGGTGACGCCGGTCCGACGGGCCGTTTCGCCGGCGGGCGGACTCGACTGCATCGAGGGCGGATCTGACCGCTCTGTCGCCCAGGCTGTGGAAGTGACACTGGAGACCGAGGGCGTCGAGGCGGGTGACGATCTCGGCCAGATCGTCGGCGGGGATGAAATCGATGCCGAGACCGCCATCCCCGCCCTGATAGGGATGGAGCACGGCGGCAGTGAAGTTCTCCACGACCCCGTCCAGCATCAGCTTGACCGACTCCGGTCGATAACGGCCGGTTCCCTCCCGGCTCAACCTTTCGAGTTCGTCGATCTGCTCGAGTCCCCGCTGGCGGTCCCACCACAACGCTCCCCGGACCGACGCCACCAATCTCCCCGACTCGACTGCCCGGCAGTAGGCGGCGTGGTACTCGGGAGTGATCCAAGCGTCCTGCCAGGCGGTGACCCCATGTCCCAACAACCGTTGCTGGCCCCTGTCGAGGGCGAGATCGAGCTCGTCGGGGCTGTCGGGTGGCAGATGCCGCTCGACCAATCGCATCGCTCCCTCATGCAAGGTGCCCTGGGGTGAGCCGTCCGGTAGCCGTTCGATCCGTCCGTCGGGCGGATCGGAGGTGGAAGCGTCGATTCCAGCCAGGGCCAGCGCCCGGGAGTTGACCCAGGCCGAATGCCCGTCACGGACGACCAGGAAAGCCGGCCGGTCGGGGGACAGTTCGTCGAGGAGCTCTTTGGGGGGGCATCCCCGCTCGAACCAGTCGAAGGCCCAACCACCCCCCCGCAACCACTCGCCGGCCGGAGCGGCCGCCAGCCGGGACAGACCCGTGTCCCTATCCGGGTCGTCCGACATGTCACAACGAATCATCCGCAGACCGCCCTTGATCGGGTGGACGTGGGCGTCCTGGAAGCCGGGAACGAGCATCCGGCCCCGGAGATCGATGGTGCGGTGGGCAGCCTCCTCCCCGGCCACGAGGACGATCCGACCGTCGCCGACCCCCACCGCCGCATCCGGCGGGCACCCGAACACCGGCCCGTTGACGAAGAGGAGGTCCAAATCCATGGACGGAATGTACTGCCCGCCGCCGCCCGCCACGGTTGAGGGGTGGCTTCGAGATTTGGTCGTCTCGAAACCCGCGCAGGGGTGGCCCTATCTGATACGGTCGCAGACGACGAGAGGAGCCAGTAATGACCGACATGCCTATGCAGCCGCCCCCACCCCCGCCGCCCCCCGCCCAGGGATACCCGGAGGCCAGCCAGGCCATCACGGCCCTGGTGCTCGGAATTCTGGGAATCGTGGTCTGTCAGATCCTCGCACCGTTTGCCTGGTCGATCGGCAAGAAGGAGTTGGAGGCGATCGACGCCGGGAGGCGCCCACCTGAGAACCGGGGAAACGCCAACGCCGGCAAGATCCTCGGCATCATCGGAACCGTGATGCTGGGTCTGGGGCTGCTGGCGCTGGTCGCCGTCGTGCTCTTCACCACGGTCGCTGCGGTGACCACTTCCTGACCCGGTCTCGACAGCACCAAGCCATAGGAGGGATCTCTCCATGACCGACATGCCACCTCCGCCCCCGCCACCACCCTCCTCGGGCGGGCTCCCGCCGGCCGCTGCCTACCCGGAGAAGAGCCAGGCCACGCTGGCGCTGGTGCTCTCGATATTCGGGTTCTGCTGCTGGCCGACGGCCCTCGCCGGACTCATCATCGCCAACAACGAAAAGCAGGGGATCACCGCCGGTCGGCGGGATCCGAGCACGGCCGGCACCGCCCAGGCGGCCTTCATCATCGGCATCGTCATGCTGGTGATCGGGCTCGGGACCTCTTTCTTTGCGTTCAACATGCGGGGTTGATGGTGCTGCTCGTTCGGACATCGGTGAAGGTACGGCAGTGGCCTTGGCTGCTGCCCCCAGCGCTATTCGCCTTTCTCTCGTGGGGGCCTGCCACCCAGGGCCCGACGACCTGTCCTTTCGCCATCGTCACCGGCCAGGCGTGTCCGCTCTGTGGTGGCACCCGGGCCGCCTCGGCCCTGGTGCGGGGAGATCTCGACCTGGCCTGGCAGATGCACCCCGTCATCTTCGTTGCCGCACCGCTGTTTGTGCTCGGCTTCGTCCGCTGGTTGAGGGTACGAAACGGGACGACGGCCCCGCTGCCGGCGCGTACGGTCAATCTCGCCCTCACCGTCCTGGGAGCAGCGCTGGTTGCGCTGTGGGTGGTCCGAGGCTTGACGGGAACGCTGCCACCGGTGTGAGAACCGATTAACGATTAACGAAGAAGGAAGAAGGAAGAAGGTTTCAGGTTGAAGGGTGCATGTTGCAGGTTGGGAACCTTGCCCCTGGACCTTGGACCTGGACCTTGGACCTGGACCTTGAACCTTGAACCTCTCAACCTTCCTGCCGATGCCCGATAGCCTGCTGGCCTCAGGTTCAACGGTGCAAGTTGAAGGGTTTGAAACCTTGCACCTGGACCTTGAACCTCTGAACCTTCTAGCCGATGCCCGACAGCCGATGCCCGACGGCCTTGGGCGCAAGACGCACGACGCAAGACGCAAGGCGCAAGACGCATGACGGGCTTATCGGATCACCAACTCGGGGTGGGTGCGGACTCGGGGCTTGCGGGCTACCACTGCTTCGGCCAGTTGGTCGAAGGCGGCTTCGGCCTCGCTCCCGGGGGCGGCCAGGGCCACCGGCACCCCCGCGTCGGCGCCTGCTCGCATCTCGGGCAACAACGGGATCCTGGCCATCAGCGGCACGTCGACCTCCCGGGCCAGCAACTCGCCGCCACCCTCACCGAACAGGTGGTAGCGGCGGCCGTCGTCACCCGTGAACCAGGCCATGTTCTCGACCACCCCCATCACCTCCTGGTTGACCTTGGCCGCCATCAGGGCGGCGCGGCGGGCCACCCGCTGGGCGGTGGGCTGGGGGGTGGTCACCAGCAGCACCTGCGCTCGCGGCAGGAACTGGGACAATGAGATGGACACGTCCCCGGTTCCGGGGGGCATGTCGACCAGCAACACGTCGGGCTCGTCCCACCAGACGTCCTTGAGGAACTGCTCGATCGCCTTGTGGAGCATCGGGCCCCGCCAGATGACCGCCTGATCGTCGCCGACGAAGTAGTCCATCGACATGGCCTTCACCCCGTGGGCGGTGGGGGGGATGATGGACTCGTCGATGACCACCGGCGGGTGTTCGATCCCGAGCATGCGCGGGATCGAGAACCCCCAGATGTCGGCGTCGATCACCCCCACCGAGAGCCCCCGCCTGGTCATCGCCACCGCCAGATTGGTGGTCACCGAGGACTTGCCCACCCCGCCTTTGCCGGACGCCACTGCCACCACCCGGGTCCGCGAGCCGGTTTCGCCCACTCCCGGTCCGGCGGCGGACCGGAGGGCCGTCATCATCGATGAGCGCTCCTCGTCCGTCATCAACTGGAACTCGACCTTGGCACCGGGAGCGATCTCCCCGATCGAGGCCTCGAAGAAAGGAACACCCTGGTGTTGAGGAACCGGCACCAGGATCGTCACCCGGGGGGCACCGAGACGGCGCTCCTCCAGACCTCCCACCATGCCGAGGTCGGCGAGGGACCGCCCGAGGAGGGGGTCCCGGATGGCTCCGATGCGGGTGAGCAGGTCAGACACAGGTGATTTCCCCTATCCAGATCGTGTTTAGAAAGGTCCGGCAACTATACTTGCGGGGTGTCCAGTCCGATTTCGGCCGCCTCCCGACTCCTCGATGAGAGCATCGGTGACATCACCTCGGCCCTGGGAGATCCCACCCGCCGGGCGGTGTTCATCGCCGTCCGCGAGGCAGCCGGACCGGTGACGAGCGCAGACATCGCCGAACTGTTCCTCATCCATCCCAATGTCGCCCGCCATCATCTCGACAAACTGGCCGCCGACGGGTACCTCGAGGTGACCCGACGCCGGCAGACCGGCCGCAGCGGGCCGGGGGCGGGGCGACCCGCCAAGTGCTACACCGCCAGCGGCAAGGGCATCGACCTCCATTTCCCCGCCCGGCGCCACGACCTGCTGGTGGAACTGCTGGTGAGGATCATCGAGCGGACCGGTTCGGCCGACATCGCCGCCATCGCCGAATCGGTCGGCCGCGAATACGGTGAGGAACTGGCCGAAGAGATCGGTTCGCCCGGGGATGCCGAGTACGCCACCGCAGTGACCGCCATCGCCCGGGCCATGAGCGGTCTTGGCTTTCAGATGTCGGCCGATCCGGGGGCGGGTCGTTTGACCACCTCGTCCTGCCCGTTCGGCGACGCCGCCGCCGGTCATCCCGAGGTGCTGTGCTCGCTCGACCGGGGAATCGTGTCGGGGCTGTTCGAGGGGATGAATCAGCCATGTGCCCCCGTCCTCCATCCCGATCTCGATGTGGCGTGCATCACCGAGGTCCCCGTCTCGATCACCTCGCGATAACCAGGATGTGCCAGTGCCGACGCTGACCATCGGTTCCGACCGCGCCACCGCCGTCATCTCGCCCAAACACGGCGGCTCCGTGCTCCGTTTCGACGTGGACGGGAGGCCGGCCCTCCGACCCGCAGCCGGTTCGCTCGACCCGCGCCAGCTCGCCTGTTTCCCTCTGGTCCCCTACTGCAATCGCATCGCCGGAGGGCGATTCGAACATGGCGGAACCGTGGTCGAGTTGAGCCCCAACATCGAGGGTGAGCCGCATCCACTGCACGGACATGGGTGGTTGGAGCGGTGGCACGTGGAACGGGCGGACGCCGCCGGCGCCGAGATCACGCTCACCTACCCGGCAGGCTCGTGGCCATGGCGCTACCGGGCGACACAGCGATTCTCGGTGGAGGGAGCTCGCCTCGACATCGCTCTCGACCTCACCAACCTGTCCGATCGACCGATGCCGGCTGGGATCGGTCTGCACCCCTACTTCGAACGTCCCGCCCGCATCTCCGTCAACCTGGACGGACGCTGGATCGGCCCCAGCACCATCCCCACCCGGTGGGAGGAGCACTCCGGGTTTCGTTCGGTGGACACAGACTCGATCGTGACGGACGGCACCTACACCGGATGGGACGGCAAGGCCGTCATCGACGCCAACGGACGACGAATCGTGCTGACCGCCGACACCAGGCTGCTTCATGTCTTCAGCCCTCCCGGAATGGGCTTCTTCTGTCTCGAACCGGTCACGGCCGCCCCCGATGCGTTGAATCACCCCGATCGAGGCCTCACCGAGATCGCTCCCTCCGAGTCGATGTCCATCGGAATGAGTATCTCGGTCGAGAACTGAGTCCGGTCGGCTCGCGACGGTGGCTCGGTAGACTCGCCGCATGGTCACGATCACCCGGTTGGACACCCCGCTCGGCTCACGCCAGATCGCCCCCCTCGCCGCCGTCGGCGACATCGATCGGCTTCCCTACTCGATCAGGATCCTCCTCGAGGCCGCTCTCCGCCATCACGGTGGCGGTCTCGTCTCGGATGACGACATCGCCGCCATCCGCCGATACGACCCCCACCATGTCGAGGAACGCGAGATCCCCTTCATTCCGGGGCGGGTGGTTCTGCAGGACTTCACCGGTGTCCCGGCAGTCGTGGATCTGGCGGCGATGCGGGCGGCCATCGTCCGCATGACCGGCAACCCGGCGAGCGCCGAGAAGGTCAACCCGGGGGTGCCGTGCGATCTGGTCGTCGACCACTCCGTTCAGGTCGACGCCTTTGGGGGGACCGACTCACTGGGCATCAACAGCCGCCTCGAATTCGAGCGCAACCGGGAGCGATACGAATTCCTCAAGTGGGGTCAGTCCGCCTTCCACAACTTTCGGGTGGTGCCGCCTGCCACCGGCATCGTCCACCAGGTCAACCTCGAATACCTGGCCAGAGTCGTCTGGGACGACGGCACCTGGCTCTTTCCCGACTCGCTGGTGGGGACGGACAGCCACACCACCATGATCAATGGCCTCGGGGTGCTGGGGTGGGGTGTCGGCGGGATCGAAGCCGAGGCCGCCATGCTCGGTCAACCGATTTCCATGCTGCTGCCGGAGGTGGTCGGCTTCGAGCTCACAGGGCGCTTGGCCGATGGGGCGACCGCCACCGACCTCGTCCTCCGGGTCACCGAGATGTTGCGGGCCCATGGGGTGGTCGGCAAGTTCGTGGAGTTCCACGGGACCGGGCTCACCGATATGCCGCTCGCCAACCGGGCGACCATCGCCAACATGGCTCCCGAATACGGGGCCACCGTCGGGTTCTTCCCGGTCGACGAGCAGACCCTCCGGTACCTGCGCCTGACCGGGCGTCCCGAATCCCTGATCGAAACGGTCGAGCAGTACTGCAAGACCCAAGGCCTGTGGCTCGAGCCGGGCCGGCGGATCGAGTACGCCGCCGAACTGCACCTCGACATGTCGACGGTCGAGCCCTCGCTGGCCGGGCCGAGCCGGCCGCAGGACCGAATCGACCTGTCGATGATGAAGTCGCAGTGGGAACAGGATCTCACCGGGAGGTTCGGGAAGGGGTCGCCTGCCGGGGACCATGTCGAGGTCGATTCCGAGGGATCGAAGTTCGAACTGGCCGACGGGGCAGTGGTCATCGCCGCCATCACGTCGTGCACCAACACCTCCAATCCCGACGTGATGATCGGGGCCGGGCTGGTGGCCCGCAACGCCCGCAAGCGCGGGATCGGCCGCAAACCGTGGGTGAAGACCTCGCTCGCCCCCGGCTCGCAAGTGGTGACCGAATACCTGAACGCGGCAGGGTTGACCGAGGATCTGGAGGCGGCCGGCTTCTTCACGGTCGGATACGGCTGCACCACCTGCATCGGCAACTCGGGCCCGCTCCCCCCCGAGATCTCCGAAGCGATCAACGGCAACGGACTGGTGGCCGCCGCCGTCCTCTCCGGCAACCGGAACTTCGAAGGTCGGATCTCCCCGGATGTCAGGGCCAACTACCTCGCCTCCCCCCCGCTGGTCGTCGCCTACGCGCTGGCCGGCACCGTCGACTGGGATCCGACTCACGAGCCTTTCCCCGGCACCGACGTGTATCTGCGGGACGTGTGGCCCTCGGCCGCCGAGATCGACGAGATCGTCTCGTCCTCGGTGACCCGGGACCAGTTCGTCGACAAGTACGCCGACGTGTTCTCGGGTTCCAGGGAATGGAAAGAGATCGCCACCTCGGGAGGCGCCATCTACGACTGGAATCCCGACTCCACCTACATCCAGGAACCGCCGTTCTTCCAGGACCTCGGCCCGGAGGTGCACCCCATCACCGGCATCGAGGGAGCGAGGGCACTGGCCTGGTTGGGGGATTCGGTCACGACCGATCACATCTCCCCGGCAGGATCGATCAAGCCGGACTCCCCGGCCGGGACCTATCTGATCGATCAGGGTGTTCCGCGGGCCATGTTCAACTCGTACGGCTCCCGGCGGGGAAACGACCGGGTCATGACCCGCGGCACCTTCGCCAACATCAGGGTCCGCAACCTGCTCGCCCCGGGAACCGAGGGAGGATGGACCACCGACCTGCTCGATGGGAAAGTCAAGTCGATCTACGACGCCTCCCTCCACTACCAGGCCGAAGGGGTGCCACTCGTCGTCCTGGCCGGCAAGGACTACGGCATGGGCTCCTCCCGCGACTGGGCCGCCAAGGGAACATTCCTCCTCGGGGTGAAGGCCGTGATCGCCGAGAGCTTCGAGCGCATCCATCGATCCAATCTGGTGATGATGGGTGTTCTCCCTCTCGCCTTCCCGACCGGGGCGACGGCCGCCACCCTTGGACTGGACGGCACCGAGGTCTACTCGGTCGAGATCGACGACGGGTTGTCACCTCGCCAGGAGGTCCCGGTCAGAGCGACCAGATCGAACGGAGACACCGTCTCGTTCCTGGCTCGCTGCCGGGTGGAGACGCCGATCGAGATCGAATACCTCCGTCACGGCGGCATCCTCCACTACGTCCTGCGGGAGATGGCGACTCGCTAACAAGTCGACTGCCCGGGTTGCGGCTCATGGGTCGAGCGACCTATGCTGTCACCCGCTAGGGGCACCAACGCCAAACGAAGGGACGACAACCTCGTGCGCAGAGTGCCACCCCTCCTCATCCCGATCCTTCTGGCCGCCTGCTCCGGCACGGCCACCGGAGCCATCCCGGCCGGCGAGATGGTCAAGAAGGCCGCTCCGGCAGAAGCGGCGGTAGATGTCACCACGACCACGGTCGCCCCGGCAGTCACCACCACCACCGAACCGATGGAAATCTACGAGCGACTCGGTGTGCTCGACGCCAGGGAAACCAGCCCTCCTCCCACCGGTCCCACCCGACCGGCGACACCCCCCGCCAGTCAGCCCGTTACGAAGAACACCGGGACCACGGTGGTCCCGCCTTCCGCCCCCAAGCCGCTCGGCGGTTTCTCGGGGTCGATGGAGGGCCGGCTGGCGGCCGACATCAACGGGCTTCGGCAGAGCGTCGGGCTGGCCGGGCTGGCACGCAACGGAGACCTGGACGGGTATGCCCGCTGGTGGGCCAAGGAACTGGCTGGGGCGGGATCTCTCTCCCACTCCAACATCGGCGCCCTCCTCGGCCCGTGGAGCACCGTGGGCGAGAACGTTGCCTTCGGTGGTTCGACGAGCACCATCTTCTCGGCACTGGTCAACTCGCCGGGTCACTACGCCAACATGGTGGGAGCCGGCTTCACCACCTACGGGATCGGGGTCTATGTGGATGGGGCCGGAACCGTCTGGACCTGCCACGTATTCGCGGGCTGACACGCCCGCCCGAGGTCAGTCGCCCCAATATCGCTGCTCACGGAACGGGTCGCCGTACATGTGGTAGCCGTTCCGCTCCCAGAAACCCGGCTCGTCATGGTCGAGGAAGCGAAGACCACGCACCCACTTGACCGACTTCCAGAAATAGAGGTGAGGAACCACCAGCCGCAACGGCCAGCCGTGCTCGGCCTCCAGCGTCTCGCCGCCGAAGGTATCGGCAAAGAGGTTGGGGGCAGCCAGGAAATCGGCCAGTGGGAGGTTGGCTGTGAAGCCGTGCTCGGCGAACACGAGCACATGGGACGCCTCCGGTCGAAGTCCGACGCGACCCATCACCTCCGCCACCGAAACCCCTTCCCAGCTGGTGTCCAGCTTCGACCACTTGGTCACACAATGGATGTCGGCGGTGACCTGTGTCCTCGGCAGTTCCCCGAACTCTGCGTATGACCAGACGAGTGGCTCGTGCACCAGACCCTCGACCCGGAAATCCCAGCGGGTCAGGTCGACCTTCGGTGTCACTCCGGCGTGCAGCACTGGGAAGCGGTCGGTGAGGTACTGGCCGGGAGGGAGGCGGGCGGGGTCGATTCCAGCCGCCGCCAACTCGTCCTGCTTGCGTGAGAAGAACCCCATTGCCGTACCCTATCCCTTCGATGATGAACGACGAGGCGGCAGAGCCGTTACGAAACAGAACCGGACGCCTGACCCTGGTATTCCTGGCGCTCATCACCACCGGCCTGGCAGTCGGGGTCGGCCTCCTGCCGCCGGCCGAACGCGACGAAGCGGAGCTCCCCATGATCGGGCAACCGGCACCCGAAGTAGTCGTAGACCTCTTCACCGGGGGCGAGTGGCGCTTGTCCGAGCACCTCGCCGGAGGCGGCAGCCCGGTGCTGCTCAATCTGTGGGCTTCGTGGTGTGAGCCGTGCGAGGACGAGATACCCACCTTGTCCGACTTTGCTCTCGACCATCCCGAGTTGACGGTGGTGGGGGTGGCAGTACGCGACGATCGGGAGGCGGCCGCCGCTTTCGCCGAACGTCTCGCTCCCGCTTATCCGATGGGTTTCGATGCCGGGGGCCGGCTGCGCGACCGCTACGTCGGCTTCGGTCTGCCGGCGGTGTTCCTGATCGACTCCACCGGGATCGTCGTCGCACAACTCGAAGGGGGCGCCCAACGCGCCGACCTCGACCGTCTGACCGCCCTCCTCGGCTGACGATCAGGCCGCCGCCAGCACGTACTCGAGGTTGGGCCCTTCGACCAATTCGGCCATCACGACCAACCGTTCCCGGGCGGAGCCGACCGGGTTGCAGGTGGTGAGGGTGAGCCAGGCGCCGTCCTTCGGCGCCGCCACCCAGACATCGGTCGGTTTGACGATCAACAGCTCCCTGACCGCGAACCGATGCGTACCGAGGGCGGTGTCGACCTCGATCTCGTCGCCGGACTCGAGGTCGTCGAGTGCGAAGAACGGTGCGCCATACGTGGTGCGATGCCCCGAGACAACCGAGTTGCCCGGCTGTCCCGGCACCGGTGTCCCGTCGAGATGTCCCGGCCCCCGTTTGAGGGTGGAGGTGGCGGTTCCCTCGAAGACAACCAGATCGAGGCCGAGGGTCGGGATGCGGAGCAATGCCAGCTCATCTCCCTCCTCCCCCGGCAGCTCCGGGAAGAGGACGGCGTCTGGTTGATCGATGGCCGTCTCGGGAGTCGGGAGCGACTGGGATCGAACCGACAGGGTGTCCTGGAAGGCGGCCCGCGCCTCCTGCTGCACGCCCCGATTGAGCAGATTGGTGGCGCCGACCTGGTACCCGACGAACCCGAGCAGGAAGAAGCCGCTCCAGATCATCGTCCAGCCCAGCACCCGAATGGTCCACCGCATCGATCGACAGGCTATCGGAGCGAACGAGCAAGTCGAGAGAGCCGGCGCCGGAGCCGGGAGATCAGTGGTGGCTCCACCGCGGTTCGCGCCGTTCGACGAACGCCAGCACCCCTTCCCGCGAGTCCTCGGTGAGCGAGACCGCCGTCAATCCCGCCTGCAACCGATCGAGGGCGGCATCGAAGCCGAGATCCCGGGCTGCGTAGAAGGCGTCCCGTCCCAGCGCCAGCGTGACAGCGCTCTTGGCGATCAGGCTCGTCACGGTCTCGTCGACCGCCGCATCGAGTTGGTCGCGAGGCACCACCCTCGACACCGCACCCAGAGCCAGCGCCTCGTGCGGGGTGATGATCCTTCCGGTCATCATCAGCTCCAGAGCCGCCTTGGGCGGCATGGCGGTCCCCAGCACCGCCGAGATCATCATCGGCCACAAGCCAACATTGATCTCGGTCGTCCCGAGCTTGGCGTCTTCCACGCAGATGGTGATGTCACAGGCCACCGCCAATCCGAATCCGCCGGCCAGTGCGTGACCATTGACTCGTGCCACCGTGGGCTTGCCACCGCTTCGCATGATCCTGAACAGATCGGCCAGCGCCCCGCGGCGCCGGTGGAGGCCGATCGGATCGTCGACGAAGCCGGAGGAGAGGTCACCGCCGGCGGAGAAGGCCTTGTCTCCGGCTCCGGTGTAGACGAGGACTCTGACGGCCGGGTCGTCGATGGCGGCCCGGGTCATCTCGGCCAGGGAATCCATCGTGGCCGCCGACATCGGGTTGCGACGCTCCGGATCATCGATGGTGAGAGTGGCTCTGCCCTCTGCAACCCGATACTCGACCACATCGACTCCTCTCGCTGCCGGGAACCTGGGATACTGGGCGCATGGTATGGCTGCTGGTGGTCTTTTTTGTCGCGCTGGCCCTGGCGGTTTTTCGAGGCGGACGACTCGGGAATCTGGCAGACATCCATCTGCGGGCATGGTGGCTTCTGCCGGTGGGGTTCCTCCTGCAGACGGTGGCGGGCTTCATCCCCAGGGACAATGCCTCGATAGGAGTCGGCCTGATCCTCGTCTCCTACCTTCCCCTGCTGGCAATGGTGGCGCTCAACCGGCAGCGTCCCGGGATGTCGCTGATGGGTCTGGGGATTCTGATGAATTTCGCGGTGATCTCCCTCAACTCCGGCATGCCCGTTCTCAGCGAGGCGGCGGTGGTGGCTGCCGACTTCCAGCAGGATCCGGTGGTGGCCGAAGGCTACAAACACATCATTCTCGGGCCCGATACCGTGCTCCCGTTCCTGGCCGACGTGATACCCATCAGGCTCTTCGGTCAAGGTCAGGTCATCTCGCTCGGAGACGTGTTGCTGGCGGTGGGTCTGTCCGGTTTCATGCAGGCCGAGTTGCGACGCCCAGTGAGATGGTTCAAGCGGGGCGTCACCCTCCAGGGCGGTTCAGCCACCCGGCCCCAGTGACCTCAGCGGGCCACCGGGTGATGGACACCCCCGACCCGCTCCAACCGACTGCGGAGGGCGGCGACCACCGCGGGGTCGAAATCGTCGGACGTTCCCCGCTGCAGGTCGTCCAGGACCTCCGGCACCGATCGCCCTCGTTCCGTGCCACGGATGAACGCCCCCACCACCCGAACTATCCGAGGCAACGACCCCAGCGTCGGGTCGACCGATCCCCCCGGGCTCCGATAGGCGTCGTACTGGCGGCGAACCGCGTCTCTCACCTCACCGAGATAGCTGGACTGTCCAAGCACCTCGGCCCCCCAACGGGCGATGTCGAAGTCGGTGTAACCACCATGGGCAATGCCTGGCTCATTGAGGGCCACCAGACCCACCTCGTGCATGAGGGAGGCATGCTCCGCTCCGTCGACCCGGCGCGGGTCGAGCCCCAGATCGAGGGCCAGTTGACGCCCCAGCCGCCCGGCCGCCAGTGCATGACCTGGTGCGGCATGGCCCGCCACCTCGGGAATCTGGGCGAGAGCCCGCAACGTCTGCTCGTAGGTGCTCTTGGTGTTGCGGAAGCGGGCGAGCGCGGTGTGGGTGAAGGAGTAGGGAAGGATCGACACGACCAATGCCCACCAGCCCACGTATCCGAAGCTGAGACCGAACAAGGCTCCGGCGCCGGTGATGGCGAGGAACGAGTCGGCATCACCCAGCACCCGGAGGACCCGGTACCTGATCCCGCCCCGGTCGCGCCCGGCCACGGCCACCGACGCCCACACCAGCTCGAACAGGAAGACGCCGATGGCGGCAACGACGAACAGCAACGTTCGCGGCCAGCCCACCGTGGCGGAGCCGAAGATGGGGGTCGATCTCAGCCCGGCGACCAGCTCGACGTACACCGTATAGGTCAACAAAGCCTGCACCATCACCGGAATGAGGGTGCGCTGATCCCGCCCCCGAATCGCCGATACGAGCCAAACGACCCCGAGCCCACCGAGCCCGACTGCGATGGTGGCGGCCCGATCGAACAGCCAGTCGCCATCGACCAGCAACAGCGGGATCGCCGCTCCCACCCCGTGCGCCACCGTTCGTGAAGCCCCGCTTCGGGTGGGAATCGTGATCGCCGACCCGATCGCAACCGCGGCGATGGCAATCAGGGCGGCATCCCATCCGGTGTCGGACCGGCCCATCAGAAACCAGGCTCCGACCAGCGTGGCGGGCGCCGCCACACCCGAGAGGACCCATACCCACGGTGCGGTCTGACTCCTATCAGCCACTGCGGATCTCCGACAACTCGGCCCGCTCCCACTGACCGAGGGTGGGCTGACCGAAGACCCTCCCCGATTGCCCGATCGCATGGCGAAGGGCCTCGATGACGTCCTTGTCGTACAAGGGCGAGCTGTTCTCGAGGAGGGCTTCGAATGCCGAGTTCTGCGGCATCGACATCCGGTAGGTGCGGGAACTCGTCATCGCGTCGAAGGCGTCGGCCACAGCCAGCACCCGCTGTTCCAGGGTCGGGTCTGCCGTGTGCCTGTGGTGCAACTGACCGAATTCCTCGTGCTCCAGCCGGGGATGGCACCCGGAGGTGATGTCGACCATCGGCTCCAGGAAGTCGACCTCGCTGAGCAGGTCATCCACCCGATGGGAATGCTGCCTGAGCAAACGGTATTCCTCGTCCGACAGCGTGCCCTGCTTGCTGAGGAGTTCGGCCGGGACAGCCAGCTTGCCCATGTCGTGGATCAGAGCCGCCCACCGCATCCGCTCCATCTGGGTGCCGGTGAAACGCAGCTCCTCGCCGATCAGACGGCAGAACTCGGCGACACGTTCGGTGTGTCCCCGGGTGTAGAGGTCCCGTGTCTCGAGGGTCTTGACGAAGCCTTTGAGAGAGTCCTCGTGCGCCTGTCGGAGCCTGGAGTATGACGTGTAGACGAGGTGGCCGATCACATAGACCCCCAGCACCAGCGGGATAAGCGGTGACCCGGCCGGGCGGTCGGATACGCCGGGTGCGCTCGAGAGCAGCAACGCCCCCAACATGCCGCCCAGAAACCCCATCAAGAGCTGAACGAACCCCAAGGACGACATCCGTGACCACGGGAGCAGGTTCTCGGTGCCGAAGGCGACACTCACGGCAAACCGCACCAGCCCCAGATTCAAGACGGTGTAGACGAGCGCGGCGGCACTTCCGGCGATGGCCACCTGGAGCATGTTGTTCTCCGAGATCTGCGTTCCGGCGAGATCCACCAGCAGCCGGTCGAGCACCAGGCCCGCCGTCGAGGCGGACACCGCGATCTGGCCGAAGTTGGAGAACGGCTGGAATACCCGGCGGTTGCGGATGTCACCCGGTCCGATGAGCCCGGCGGCACCGATCAACATCATCGCCGGCACCGCACTGCCCGATTGAAGCGAGAACACGACGCCACCCGTGAAGAGCGGCATCACCCCCGAGCTCATCTTCCACCGGTCGTTGACTTCCACCGCCTTCAACTCGAGAACCAGGAAGGCGATTCCGAAGAAGAGCGCCGATGCCCAGTCGAAGCCGGCGGGAGGTGGCCGCCACACCAGCATCGCGATCATCGCCGTTGCCCCGAAGACGCTGTAGATCGAACCGATCAGCAGACGGCCACGTTTCCGGCGGTGAGAGATTCCAGTGGCAAGGGTCACGTCGGCCAACCGATCTGAGTACCGACTGGGTCAAGGTCCGCTGGTCGAGGATGGAGTGGGGGTGAGAGATCGCCCGGCAAGTCAGTCAACCGATCCGCGAGTTCGCCGAGGCGGCGACGATCATCGTCGCCAGGCTACCGACGGTTGTGATGAATCTTGCAATCTTGGTCTTCATCCGCCTATCACCTGGTTTCTGTTGGATTCTCGCCAATTCTCCTCAGAATCGGCGGATTTCCGCTCCGCTGGAGGTGATAGCTGACCGCCTGCCGGGCTCTCTCTCCTTCTTCCCAGAGTGGCTCTGGGAAACCTCGTCCATCCTCGGTTCCAGGTCGACACGAGGCCCCTGCTCACTCCGCCCCCCGGAACGGGCAGAACATCTGGGAGACGCCTGACCCGCCCGAGAGCTGAACTCTTCGGCCGACATCGCGGAATCTAGCCTTGTTGGACGCTCACCACAAGCGCGTGATCCGCGACGGAGGGTGGCTAGCCTGGCGCGATGAAGCCGACTGCCCTCGAAGACAGCCTCCGCCGAATCCCCGGTGTCGAGGCGGTGCGGGTCGTCATCCGGGGTCAGGATCTCGCCGAGATCCATGTGCTCGCCCATCCCGGCAAACCCGCCAAACAGGTCGTCCGCGACGTGCAATCCGTCGCCCTGGCCGGCCATGGCGTCGAGATCGACCGGCGGATCGTATCCGTCGTCCAGATCGAAGGATCCGAATTGGGGGCCGGTGACCGGCCGATGATCCTCGATGTGGCCGAGGAGGTCGACGGATCACACATGAAGATCACCGTCAGCCTGGAGTGGCACGAGGCCCGATTGACTGGAACCGCCACCGGCCCTGCCGCCTCGTCGACTCGCCTCCGACTGGTGGCGGAGGCCACCATCGCCGCCCTGGAACAGGCGATCAGTCACGATGCGGCCTTCGCCGTGAACGCGGTCGACACCCCGATGGTCGGGCCAAACCAGGTGGCCGTCGCCCAGGTGGTGCTGGTGGTCGACCAGAAAGAGCGGATGCTGGTCGGCTCCTCACTGATCGACGGCGACCCGTCCCGATCGATGGTGCGGGCCGTCCTCGACGCGGTCAACCGGCAGGTACCCGCCCTCCGCCGGTGACCGATCGCCCCGGGATCGTCGTCTCACCTCATCACCTGGCCTCCGACGCCGGCGTGGACGCCCTTCGCCAGGGTGGCAATGCAGTGGATGCGGCCATCGCCGCCAACGCCGTGCTGGGAGTGGTGGCGCCGGAAACCTGCGGGATCGGCGGCGATCTCTTTGCTCTCGTCTGGGACGGGTCAGAGGTGACGTGCCTCGATGCCTCCGGCTGGGCGGGGTCGGGGTCCGACGCCGCCGCCTTACGACAGGCCGGCCACACCACGATCCCGCCGTTCCATCCGGTGACCGTCACGGTTCCCGGTTGTGTCGCCGGCTGGCAGGCACTGGTCGTCCGCCATGGCCGTGTGCCGCTGGGGCGTCTGCTCGAACCCGCCCTCGAGTTTGCAGCCCACGGCTTCCCCGCCTCCCAGGAACTGAGCGAGGCGGTGAGGGCCCGGGAATCGATCCTGGCCGGCCAGCCGGCTGGACAGGAACTGCTCGCCGACGGCGTGCCGCCCGGGCCGGGAGCGATGCTTGTTCGCCCTTCGCTGGCCGCCACCCTGACGGCGATCGCCCAGGAAGGTCCGCCGGCGTTTTATGAAGGAGAGCCCGCTCGGGCGATCACGCGGGCGGTCGGCGGGCTGCTCTCGCCTGGTGACCTCGCCGGGTACCACCCGGAATGGGTCGAACCGCTGTCTTTGGAGGTGTTTGGGAGAACGGCCTGGACGATTCCACCTGCCAGCCAGGGTTACCTGACCGTGATGGCCGCCGCCCTGTTCGAGCGTCTCGACGCCCCCGCCGACCCCGAAGACCCGACCTACACCCATCTCCAGATCGAGGCGTACCGGGCCGCCGCCGCCGGTCGCGACGACCTGCTGGCGGACCGGCGGTGGGTTCCCGACGCGTTCTGGAGCCAACTCCACCCGGCCGCCCTCGCCCGGATGGCGGGCACCATCGATCGGACCAGAGCCGGGCGATATCCCGCCCCGTCCCCCCGCCCGGGAGGGACCGCCTTTCTGTGTGCCCTCGACGGGGCGGGGATGGGTGTGAGCCTGATCCAATCGAACTTCATGGGCCTGGGGGCGGGAATCGGGGCGGCCGGGTTCTTCCTCCACAACCGCGGAGCGGGATTCGATCTGCGCCCGGGGCACCCGAACGAACTGGCTCCGGGCAAACGCCCCCTCCATACCTTGTCTCCCACCCTGTGGACGAAAGACGGTGCCCTCGATCTGTTGCTGGGGACGCGGGGTGGCCACCAGCAGCCACAGATCATCCTGCAGATGGCGACGGCACTCTTCCATGCCGGTTTGGACCCGGCGGAGGCGATGATGCGACCTCGCTGGACGACGGACCACTGGCAGGCCGGCACTTCGTCCCGGATCCTGGTCGAGTCGAGGTGGAGCGCCTCTCACCAAGCGGCGCTGGTCGGTGGCGGTCATGCGGTCGCCAACGGCGGGGCCTGGGAACGGGGATGGGGCCCGGTGTCGATCATATCCCGGCAAAGGCTCCCGATCGGGGTGGCCGACCCCCGGGTAGCCACCGCCTCGGCCGCCACCGAGACCTGAGTCAGGACCGAACGGCCGAGACGAGGATGCTCATCTCCTCCGGGCCGAAGCCGGCGTCCTCCCCCAGGTTGTAGAAGGAGAGTCGCTCGACACGGCCGGCGTAGCGGGCCCGCACCGCCGCCCCGATCCGATCGGGTTCGGCCACGATGGCGACCTCGTCGACCACCTCATCGGGGATCACCTCTCCGATATCGGCCCACCGGCCCCGTTTCGTCAGCGCCGTGAGCTCGGGGCCGAAACCCCAACCGTGGAGGTCGAGCACCGGCCGGTAGCTGGGGGTGGAGGCGTAGAAGCCGATCTGCGACTTCACCCGGGAACGGACCGACGCCATCTCGTCCTCGTCGCGCCCGGTCACGATGAAGACACTCACGTACCGGGCGACCTCGTCGGGTTGGCGACCGGCGGCGGTTGCTCCCACCGCGATGTTCTCCTGGATGACTTCATCGAGATACCGGACCGTGTGGAACGGATGGATGTGAAAGCCATCACACAACTCCCCCGCCAACCGGCTCAAGGCCGGCCCGACCCCGGCGATCGCCACCGGGATGGAGCCGTAGGCGGACGGACCGGGGGAGAAGAAAGGGGTCAGCAACGAGAACCGATAGTGCTCGCCATCGAAGCGGAGCGGAGCATCACCGTCGAAGGCCGACCAGATCGCCCGGAGGGCCTGGATGTACTCCCGCAAACGCGGCACCGGAGCACTCCATGCGGTCGAGAACCTTCGCACGATGTGCGGTTTGATCTGGGTACCGAGACCGAGGATGAATCGACCGCCGGTGGCATCGGCCAGGTCACGGGCGGTCTGGGCGACGACCATCGGTGAACGCGGAAAGGCGACCGCAATCCCGGTTCCCAGGGTGAGACCGGGAGTGGCGGTGGCCGCCACCGCCAGTGGCAGGAACGGGTCATGGCTCGTCTCGGCAGTGAAGAACCCATCGAAGCCGGCGGCGGCGGCGGCCCGGGCGGCACCGGCGGCATCGACCAGCGGGCCGGGGGCAAAGATGCGATCGACGAACATGCCGGGACGATACCCCAGCCCTGCTGCCCCGACCTGGCGGCTACCTCGACCGGATCGCTACGATGGCCGGCATGAAGAAGGTGGCGAAATTCCTGGGAGTGGTTGGCGGGGTGGCAGCAGTGCTGTGGGCCATGCGCGATCGGCTCGTCTCCATCGCCGCACCCAAAGAGCCGGAACCACCCCGTTTCCGGGTGGCGGAGCCGGCTCCTCCCGCCGATGATCTCACCGAGCTCTCGGGAATCGGACCGGTGTTCGCTACTCGCTTGGCCCAGGCGGGGATCGCCACGTTCGCGGCGCTGGCGGATGCGGCTCCAGGGCGGGTGGCAGAGGCGACCGGGGTGCCGGAGGCCAGAGCGAACGATTGGATCGAACAGGCCGCGGCCCGGGTCTGAGCGGGGTGATGTACCTCACCCCACCCGACGAACTGACGACGTTGCTCGGGGAAGATCAACCCCGGTTTCGGGCCGAGCAACTCCGCCAATGGCTCTATCGCCACCCGGTCTTGTCGGTCGACTCGATGACCAACCTCCCACTCGCCTTTCGAACCGAGCACCGCGACTCGCTCTGGCCCTTTCGACTGGAGGCGGAGCAGGTCTCCGACTCGGGGACGACCCGCAAGTGGCTGTTCCGTACCCCCGATGGCAAGGCAATCGAATCGGTCCTCATGGGTTATCCACGACGGGCCACCCTCTGTCTCTCGAGCCAGGCGGGGTGCGCCCTAGCCTGCACCTTCTGCGCCACCGGTCAGTTCGGTTTCGAACGTCACCTCGACGCCGGCGAGATCGTCGCCCAGGTCGCATTCGCCAAGGCATTCCTCTCCGAAGTCGGGATGCCGGGCGTGCCGGATCATCTCACCAACGTCGTGTTCATGGGGATGGGGGAGCCTCTGGCCAACTACCGGCGGGTCCGCGAGGCTATCCGATTGATGATCGAGGAAATGGGTATCTCGGCTCGCTCGTTGACCGTGTCCACCGTCGGGGTGGTGCCCGGTATTCGGCGCCTGGCCGAGGAGCCATGGCCGGTCAACCTCGCCATCAGCCTCCACGCCGCCGACGACACGACCCGTTCCTCCATGCTCCCCATCAACGACCGTTACCCGATCGCCGACCTCGTCTCGGCCGCCTCCTACTACTTCGAGAGGAAGCACAGACGGGTGTCACTCGAATGGACCATGATCGAAGGGGTCAACGACACCGACGACCAGGCGTCCAAGCTGGCGTCGATCGCCCTGCAACTCCGGGCTCACGTCAACCTCATCCCGATGAACCCGACTCCCCTCTCGGCCGACCGCCCGTCGAGCGAGTCCACCATCGAGCGGTTCGCTGCATCGCTGCGGGCGGCCAGGGTCAACGTAACCATCCGGGACACGAGGGGCCGGGACATCGACGCCGCCTGCGGTCAGTTGCGTTTGCGCGTCGAGGGCGGCAGCACAGATCTTTCAATCTCGGGAAGCCGACGGTAGGCTGCCTGGAACGGTCGGTGTCAGGGGCACTCCATGGGGGTGTCACATGCCGAGACAACTCAACGAGACCGATCCGGTGCGCCTGTCCGGATCGCTCGACGGATCTGCGAGCGGGTTCCCGCAAGTTCTGTTTGCTTCCTGGTCACGAATCCGGACGCGATCTTTCAACTTTCTTCGCCGCGAGGCTGCTGCCTGGCGCGCCTCCTGGCGCCGAACTGTCGGTCGCCGTCGACGCTCCGACCTCAGTTCGACCCTGATGATCGGCCTGGTGGTCATGGTCTCCCTCGCCTCCGCCGAATACACCGTCAAGAGCGGTGACACGCTCGGGCGCATCGCGGCCAACCACAACACCACGGTGGCCGCTCTGGTCGGCGCCAACGGAATCTCGAACCCGAACCTGATCCGGGTCGGTCAGAAACTGGTCATTCCGGGCGCGGATCCCGCCATACCGGTCCCCCCGGTCATCGCCGCCTCCAGCACCTATCAGGTCGTCTCGGGCGACACACTCGCCAAGATCGCTGCCCGCCACCAGACGACTGTCGCCGCGCTGGTTGCTGCCAACGGTCTCGCCAATCCGAACCTCCTCAAGATCGGTCAGTCTCTCCTGCTGCCGGTCGCCCAATCCGGGGCGCCCCCGGCACCGATCGCGGCTCCTCCTCCGGGGCCGGTCGCAACCCATCTGGTCCAGGCGGGCGACACCCTGGCTTCGATAGCCGCCAAATACGGCACAACGGTCGAGTCGGTCAAGGCATCGAATGGATTGACCAGCTCGATCATCTACTTGGGAACGTCGCTCACCATCGGGGCTCCGGCTCCGCCGGCGGTCACCTCCGTGTCGCAGCCTGCTTCCTACACAGTGGCGCTCGGGGACACGCTGGGAAGCATCGCGGCCCGCCTCGGTGTCAGCGCCTCGTCGCTCGCCACCGGCAATGCCATCACCAACCCCAACCTGATCGTTGCCGGTCAAATCCTGACCGTCCCCGGAGTCACCAGCTGGCGTTGCCCGGTGACAGGTGGCAGATACTTCAATGACTGGGGCTTCCCGCGCTCAGGCGGGCGATTCCACCAGGGCAACGACATCTTCGCCCCCCGGGGAACACCGATCCTCGCTCCGGTCGGCGGAACCGTGGAATTCAAGACGGGCACCATCGGTGGCCTCCAGTTCTGGCTCGTCGGAGACGACGGCGTGCGGTACATCGGCACCCATCTCGAGGGGTTCGGAATCGCCGGCAAGGTATCGGCGGGAGACGTGATCGGTTATGTCGGCGACTCCGGCAACGCCGTCGGGTCGCTTCCCCATCTCCACTTCGAGATGGCAAAGGACGGCCAGACGTTCAACCCCTTCCCCACCCTGCAGGCCAACGGCTGCTGATTGCGTCATGCGGAATGCGTCATGCGGAATGCGTCATGCGCCATGCGTCATGCGTCATGCGTCATGCGTCATGCGTCATGCGCCATGCGCCAAGAGTCAGGCGTCAGGCGGCTGTCGGGCATCGGCTGTCGGGCATCGGCTGTCGGAACGTGCCGGAGGCCCCGGGCAACCTATGACACCTGCAGGGGGATGACCCCCGGCACCCCCCAACAACGCGCCCGAGCTGCCCGGCAACCCCAGCCGATGGCTGATTGGCTTATGGCTGATTGGCTGATGGCTGATGGCCGATAGCCGATAGCCGATGGCTGATCGCCGAATCACATGGCCGGGGACCGGACCGATCCTGCGGGATACACCTTGCAACGTGCCATGATCGTGACTTGCACCGGCTCTGGTGCGAGATCATCGACGCGAGGAGCATCATGGGCGCACCAATCGTTCGGGTTGAAGGCGTCAGCAAGACATTCAAGGGGACCATCAAGGCGCTGAGCGAAGTCTCGCTCGAGTTCGAGCCGGGAATCGTCTACGGATTGCTCGGCCCCAACGGAGCGGGCAAGACGACCCTGATCCGGGTTCTGACAACCCTTCTCACGCCCGACACCGGGAAGGCCACCGTGGCCGGTGTGGACGTCGTCGCCGATCCGGTGACCGCTCGCACCAAGATCGGGCTGGCCGGTCAGTTTGCGGCGGTGGACGCCTACCTGACCGGGCGCGAGAACATCGAGATGGTGGCGCGCCTATACAACCTCCCGCGGGCCGAGGCTCGCCGGCGGACCGACGAACTGCTGGAGCGCATCCACCTCACCGACGCCGCCGATCGGCAGGTGCGGACGTATTCGGGCGGTATGCGGCGTCGCCTCGACGTGGCCGCCTCGATGGTCGGTCGACCGGAGGTCCTCTTCCTCGACGAGCCCACGACCGGGATCGACCCGCGCAGCCGGGTGGATCTGTGGGATCTGATCGAGGAGTTGGTGGCAGAAGGGACGACGATCTTGCTCACCACCCAGTATCTGGAGGAGGCCGACCACCTGGCCGACCAGATCGCCGTGATCGATCACGGCCGGCTCGTGACTCAAGGCACCGCCGACGAGCTCAAGGACAAGCTGGGAGGGGCGGTGGTGGCGCTCAAGGTCGGCGATCACGAACGTGAACAGATACGCCGACTCCTCGGCACCCTCAGCGACGCCGTGATCTTCGACGAGACAAGGGACGAGCTCACCATTCCCGCCGCCGAGGGGTCGTCGACCCTGACCGCAGTGGTGCGCCTGCTGGACTCCGCTGCGATCGTCCCCCACGACATCGCCCTTCGCAAACCCACCCTCGACGAGGTGTTCATGGCTCTGACCGGACACCCCGCAGAAGAGGATGTCCCCAACCAGATGGCCGCCGGTGGGGCCCGATCCAGGAGGCGTTCATGACCACGATGGCCACTCACACCCGGATCCCGTTCGGTCGGGCCGTCAAGGACACGCTGGTGGTGGTGCGTCGCAACATGGCCAAGAACATCCGCCTCCCGCAACTCCTGGTGTTCGCCACCATCCAACCGGTGATGTTCCTGTTGTTGTTCAACTATGTCTTCGGTGGGTCGATCGGTCTCGCCCTCCCCCCGGCCGCCGACGGGAAGTACATCAACTGGCTGCTCCCGGGGTTGCTCATCCAGGTGGCTACCTTCGGGGCGTCACAGACCGCCATCGGATTGACCGACGACCTCAAGAATGGCGTCATCGATCGGTTCCGATCGCTGCCGATGGCCCGTTCGGCGGTGCTGGCCGGCCGCACGATCGCCGACCTCGTCAGAAACACATTCGTGATCGGATTGATGTTGACCGTGGGAGCCATCGTCGGCTTCCGGCCGGGAACCAGCTGGCTGGGACTACTGGCCGGGTTCGGGCTGGCACTCCTGTTCGCCTTTGCGTTCTCGTGGGCGATGGCGGCGATGGGGCTCCTCGTGAAGGACCCGGAGACGGCCCAGATCGCCGGGTTTCTCCCTCTCTTCCCGCTCGTCTTCGCGTCGTCGGTGTTCACCCCCACCGACACGATGCCGGATTGGCTGCGGGCTTTTGCCGACAACCAGCCGATCACGGTGGTCGCCAATGCCGTCCGGGGACTGACCCTCGGAAGGGAGGCACTGGCCGACGTCAGCTACGGGCTGGGAGGAGCAACCGTCACGCCCGAGGCATTGGCAGCCGCACCGAGTGTGGGAGGTCAGGTAGTCCTGGCGTTGATCTGGATCGCCGGGATCATCCTGGTGTTCGGCCCCCTGTCGGTGCGGATGTACCGCAAGACGGCCGACTGAAACACATCCCGACGAGACCGTCCCGCCGGGGAACGGTCACCGAATCCGGGAACGGACCTCGGCCATGGCGGCGCCCAACCCCAGACAGGCAACTGCCAGCAGGGGGGCGACCAACTGGAGATCCATCCCTTCGAGCCACTTCATATCTCTCGAACCTTGCCCGCTAATCCGTCCGCCGTCAAGCGGAATCCCGCCGAGCGGGAACCCGGCCTCAGAAGTCGAGCCCGCGCCGAGCCATCACACCCTGGTCATAGGCATGTTTCACCTTGCCCATCTCGGTCACCGTGTCGGCGATGTCGATCAGGGGTTGGGGAGCGTCGCGCCCGGTACAGATCACGTTCACGTGGTCGGGGCGGGTCCGGATCGTCTCGACGACTTCGGCCGTATCGATCCACTCCCAGTTCATCGGATAGGTGACCTCGTCGAGGATCACGAGGTCGTAATCGCCCGATGCCAAACGTTCGGCTCCGAAACGCCACGCCTCCTGGGCCACCGCCTCCGACTCGGTCATGTCGTCGGAATCCCAGGTGAAACCGTCACCGATCGCAAACCAGTCCACCCCCAGATCGCGCCCGATCTTCTCCTCACCGACCTTCCATTCGCCCGATTTCAGGAACTGGACCACGCACACCCGCCAACCGCGAGCCACCGCCCGGAGCATGGTTCCAAAGGCGGCGGTCGACTTCCCCTTGCCATCGCCGGTGTTGACGATCACGAGTGAGGAGGCGCGGGTGGAACCGGGGTCGGGGCGCCGGGTGGGTGGTGTCTGCGCAGTCACGGGGAAGTGGTCACGTTATCGGCGTGTTTCATGGGATCGGCTCCCATGCTGACATGGTGGGAAGGGTTAGCGCGAACCGGGATGACCACGACCCCCCCGATGTCGTCTGCGAGCACCCGCACCCTTGCCCCGTAGTGGGCGAAGATCGAGGACTCGGTCAGGACCGATCGAGCCGACCCGGTGGCGACGATATGACCTCCCGCCACCAGCACCAACCGGTCGCAGAACTGAGCCGCCAGGGTCAGGTCGTGGATTGCGCTCACCACCGTCAACCCCTGGGTGCGGCGCAGTTCGTCGACCAGGGTCAGGACTTGCTGCGCATGCCCCACGTCGAGCGAGGCGGTCGGCTCATCGAGCAGGAGGAGCGGCGCCGCCTGGGCGAGAGCCCGCGCCAGCACGACCCGCTGCAACTCGCCGCCCGAAAGGGTGGCCACCATACGGCCGGCAAGGGCATCGACCTCCATGTTCTTCATGGCCGCCCAGGCCGCCGCCACATCGGATTCACCATGCATCTGCAGGTAACGAAGGTGGGGGGCGCGCCCCAGCAGCACGTAGTCGATGACCCTCACCCCGGGCGGGATCTCCGGACGCTGCGGAACCAGGCCGACCATCCGGGCCCGATCCGAGCGGGAAAGACGGCGGCCGGCAGTCCCGTCGATCACGATCGATCCGGCGCAGGCGAGCAGGCCGGCGATGGATCGCAGGATGGTCGTCTTGCCCGCTCCATTGGGGCCGATGATCCCGACCCACTCTCCCGGTTCGACCGTCAGGTCGATCCCTTCGACCAGCGTCGATGTCCCGATCTCGACCTGGAGCCCGGTGACCGTCAGGGCACTCATTGGACCACCTGACGGCTGCGAAGGACCACGGCAAAGAACGGTGCGCCGAACATGGCCGTGACCACCCCGATCGGCAATTCGGCCGGAGCGAGGGCGGTGCGAGCCACCACATCGGCCAGCACCAGAAAGGCGGCGCCACCGATCAATGCCAGCGGCAGCACCACCCGGTGGCCGACGCCAAACACCATCCTGATGGCATGGGGAACGATGATCCCCACGAAGCCGATCAGCCCGCTGACCGCCACCACCGCCGCAGTTCCCAGGGTGGCGGCGCCCACCACCACCAGGCGGACCCGGGCGACGTCGACGCCGAGAGCGGCAGCCTCACCATCGCCGACCGACATCACATCGAGGAGCCGCCGGTGGGACAGGATGACTACGGCGGCGATCACTACGTACGGCATGACCGCCAGCGTCTCCGCCCAGCCGGAGGTCGACAACCGGCCCAGGATCCATGAGTAGACCTGACGGATCGTCTCGTCGTTCCGTTGCTGGACGAAGGTCTGGGCGGCGGTCAAGAAGGACGCAACCGCCACCCCGGAGAGGATCAGCGTCGTGGCCGATCCTCCCCCCGAAACCCGACCGAGCAGATAGGTGAGGGTGACCGCCACCAGCGCTCCGGCAAAGGCCGCCACGGGGAGAAAGACAGTCGAGCCACCTCCCTGTACGACGGCGATAGTCGCCCCCAGCCCGGCACCGGCTGCCACGCCGAGCAGATACGGGTCGGCGAGCGGATTCCGGAAGACGCCCTGATAGGCCGCTCCGCACAAGGCGAGGGTCCCCCCCACCACCGCCCCGAGCACCACCCGCGGCAGCCTGACCAACCAGAGGATGTCGGACTGCCGGGTGGTCAACCCGGGGTCGAAGGACAGCCCCGGGAGCCGGTCGAGAGCCGACAGCACCACCTGGCGGATCTCGATACTCGATGGTCCCAGCACCGCCGCCAGTGAGAGGGCGCCGATCAGCAGGACGAGGGAACCGATCAGGGCTCCCCCTCCGAGTCTGGCCGGCGCCACTGCCGGGATCACGGTGTATCCACCGCCGCCGCCTTGGTCACCGCTTCGACCACGACCGCCACGAACTCGACGATCCTGGGTCCCCAGCGGGACGACACGTCCGCATCCACCGCCACGATGTTGCCCTTGAGCACGGCCTGGAGATCCGCCCACCCGGGGCGGGCGGCGACGGTCTCGGCGGACTCTCCATAGGCTCCATCGGCCAGGAAGATGATGTCGGGATCCGACTCGATGACGTATTCGGCCGAGAGCTGCGGGTACCCGAAACTGTCGGCGGTGTCGACCGCATCGGCGATGTTGGTCAGACCGAGCATGGCATACACCTGGCCGATGAACGTGGCGGAACTGGCCGTATAGAGCGTTTTGTCGATCTCGTGGAAGAACGTGATCGGTTCGGCCAATCCGGGCATGGAAGCGATGAGGGCATCCACTTCCGACTGCATCGTGGCGACGAGTTCGGTTGCCTCGGCGAAATGACCGGTGGCGGATCCCACCGTTTCGATCTGGGCATACACGTCGTCCATCGACGATGCCGCCGGCAGGTGGAGAACGGCGATGCCCAGACCCTCCAGCGCCCCAACCACCCCGTCGAGATCGTCGGAGACAACCACCAGGTCCGGGGCATAGCCGGCGATCGCCTCGATGTTGGGAGTGAATCCGGACAGGTCGGTGACCGGCGCCTCCGCCGGGTAATAGGAGAACTCGTCCACCGCCACCACCTGATCACCGGCTCC
The DNA here is from genome assembly GCA_036745195.1 of Actinomycetota bacterium. Taxonomy (GTDB): domain Bacteria; phylum Actinomycetota; class Acidimicrobiia; order Spongiisociales; family ZC4RG35; genus JBFHRE01. The sequence goes on from DAIOGO010000002.1 coordinate 53,086, forward strand.
GACCGCAAAGAGCATCTCGGTGCCGGTGGGAGAGAGAGACACGATGGCGGTTGGCTCGGCGGCGATTGTGACCTGACCGTTGGAGGCGGTGACGGTGACCGGGAACGGACCTTGGGCCATGGTGGTCTCGGTGACGGGGGCCGCAGTCGTGATCGGTACACCGGTGGTGGCAACGGGGTCCGTCGTCGAGGGCGAGGCTCCGCCGCAGGCGGCGAGCCCCACCAGCAACGGCCACACCAGGCGGGTTCGTCTGAACATGAAAAAACATCCTCCGGCTTGGAGGATGAAGGTGCTGTCGGCTGGTTCCCTGTAGCCGACGAACTCGACCTTCACCCGAGGTTCGTTCGTCGTCGTTCCCCAGGCGACCTGGCTCGCCGATGCCGGCCGTGGGGTCGGTCAAGGGCTCACAGTTGCGGGACAGCGCCGGATTGATGACCGGACTTCGCTGGTGAACGACCCTCCCCTTTTTCGGGGAGGATCATTCACTGTAGCGACATCGTACCGGGCGCCGGCGAGCCTTCTCCGTCAGCCTCCAGAGGCGCGGAGGGTGGCGGTCAGTTCCAGCGCCTCACCGCCGCGGATCACGGAGAGGACCACCACGTCGCCGGCCTCGCGATCACGAATCCGAGCGGCCAGGTCGACGATGCCGGTGACCGGGACTGCATCGACTGCCGTCACGAGGTCACCGACCTCGAGACCGGCCGCTTCGGCGGCGGATCCTGGCGTGATCTCGATCATCACTGCTCCGGCCGGGGACCCGGCGGCTGCATTCTCGCCCCTGACCCCGAGGAACCCGGGCACGAACTCCTCCCCCGACCGCAGGGCTTCGGCTACCCGGTAGGCCCGATCGATCGGCACGGCGAAGCCGACACCGTCAGAGGCACCCGACTCGGTGAAGATCGAGACGTTGATCCCGATCACCCGCCCCTCGCGATCGGCCAGCGGACCCCCCGAGTTGCCTGGGTTGATGGCGGCATCGGTCTGGAGCATCGAACGGGAGTTCTCACCGGCGAAATCGGTCAGCGTGCGGTCCACCGCACTGACGATGCCCGACGTCACCGTCGAATCGAGGCCCCACGGGCTGCCGAGGGCGATCGCCAGCTGGCCGACTCTGGGCTTCTCGTCCAAGGCCAGCGGCGCCGCCGTGAGCCCCGACTCCTCGATCTGGACCACGGCAATGTCGGTCACGGCGTCGGCCCCGACTACCGTCCCGGTGACCACCCGGCCGTCGAAGAGGCGCACATCGACCGTTGTGATTCCTTCCACCACATGAGCGGCGGTCAGGATCCATCCGGCCGAGTCATAGATCACACCCGAGCCGACCCCACCGCCGGTATCGATCTGGACGATCGAGGGCAGCAATGCCTCGGCCACATCGGCCACCGGTTCCCCGGAATCGGGGGCGACGAGGGTCGGGGCGGGAGAGTCCGGCGAAGTAGGCTCCGCCGACACCTCGATCTGCGCCACGGTGGTGGCGGGGGCGGCCGGCTCCTCGGTGTCGGTGAATAGGTAACCGATGCCGACGCCGGACCCGAACAGCGCCAGCACCGTCAGCAGGGTCGCCAGCCGCCGCCGAACCGGGCCGGCTGGATTCTCATGGATGGTGGTGGTGGGGTCTGTCACGGTCGTCATACTGGTCTCCTGCCGGTCCTACACGAAGTCTCGGAGCCAGAGCATCGCCCAACCCCGGTAAAACCTCCGTAAACCGCCATGCGCCATGCGTCATGCGCCATGCGCCATGCGCCATGCGTCTTGCGCAATGCGCCATGCGTCGTGCGTCATGCGTCATGCGCCGTGCGTCATGCGCCGTGCGTCTTGCGCCGTGCGTCTTGCGCAATGCGTCTTGCGCCGTGCGCCATCGGCCATCAGCCATCGGGCATCAGCCATCAGGCGCTGAGGCCGGCCCGGGAGCGCCGGGATCAGACCTTCACCTCCGAACCTTCAACTTTCAACCTTCGTTCCGCGTGCATCCTTCACGTTCCTCGTTCATGGCTGATAGCCGATAGCCGATAGCTGATAGCTGACTGCTGATCGCCGATCGCCACTAGATCCCGGCCAGCCGGATCGGGACCGGGGCGAGATGTGGCTCATGGTCGATGGGTGGCAGGAACACCACCACCACCGAACCCCCGCCCACCCGGGGCACCATCATCAAGTGCCCGCCGTGGCTCTCGGCCACCCGCCGGGCGATGGCAAGACCAAGCCCGTGGCTGGAACGGAGCAGATCGGGGTCGAACCCGGGACCACGATCCGCCACCGCTGCGTAGAACCACTCGCCTTCGGTTCCGGTGGCCAGCTTGATGGCTCCACCGCCGGCGTTGATGGCGTTCTCCATGAGATTGCTCACCGCCCGCGCCACACCGATCTCGTTGCCTCTGACGAGCAGTGGTGGGCCGGGTTCGAAGTCGACCGGGATCCTGGCCCTGGCCTCCACGGCCAGTTCCCCCACGATCTCGACGAGGTCCAGCTCGCTCGCCTCGGCCGCCCCGGCTTCGAAACGGGCTGCCACCAGCAACGCATCGACCATCTCCGACATCCGCTCCCCGGCCCTGGCGACCACCTCGGCGGTGCGCCGCCATTCGTCCAGGTCGGTGTCTGGATCCGCCAGCGTCACCTCGAGGTTGGATCGCATCACCGCCAGCGGGGTGCGCAGATCGTGTGAAGTCTGCGCCAGGAACATCCGTTGCTGTCCGAATGCCCGCTCCAACCGGTCGAGCATCCCGTTGAAGGTGGCGGCCAGCTGCCCGAGTTCGCTGTCGGGATCGGCGACGTCGATTCGCCGGCCCAGATCCCGGGCCTGGATCTCGCGGGCGACCCGGGTCATCTCACCGATCGGGCGCAACACCCTTCCGGCCGACAGCCAGCCCATGGCGAGGCTGATGACAAACAGAACCGCCAGAACCACCAGGGTGGTCAGGGTCACCCGATTGAGAACCAGCTGGCGATAGATGGCTTCGACCGATTGCACCTGCTCGGGTGTCACCTGTCGGGGAAACACGAAGACCTGGTCGCCGATCCGGATGGCGGCGCCCTCGACCCTGAGCCGCGTCATCGTCTCGGCCTGGAGATACCGGCGGAGAACCAGGTAGATCGCCCCCAGTGCCAGCGCCCCGGTGCCAAACACCACCGCCGAAGACATCAATGCCAATCGAAAACGGACCGATCGAAACAGCGTCCTGAAGGCCATCATCGGGGACGGTAGGCGAATCCGGCTAAGCCGGCGGTAAACCCGAGCGGATCACGTAACCCCGATTCGGGATCGTGTGGATGACGGGAGGGGCGCCCAGCTTCTTGCGCAGGTTCGACATGGTGACCCTGACCGTGTTGGTGAACGGGTCGGCCATCTCATCCCAGCAGTGCTCGAGAAGCGCCTCCTGGCTGAGGACCCGATCGGCATTTCGCATGAGGTACTCGAGCACCGCGAACTCCTTGGCCGTCAGCTCGAGCGACCGGCCTTCCCGGGAGGCCTTGAAACGCCCGGGATCGAGGACGATCCCGGCCACCTCGATCACGGGAGCGGCGTCGTCGGCCTCCCGCCGGAGGAGCGCCCGCACCCTGGCTTCCAGTTCGGCGAAGGCGAACGGTTTGACGAGGTAGTCGTCGGCCCCGGCGTCGAGACCCGCCACCCGATCGCCCACGCTGTCGCGGGCGGTGAGCATGAGGACCCGCGGCCGCACGCCTCCAAAGGGTCGGAGATCACCGCCGGTCACACGCTTGCACAGGTCGAGACCGGTTCCGTCCGGCAGCCCCCAGTCGAGGATGAGCAGGTCGTAGGCGGCTGACATGATCTTCTGTTCCGCCTCGACCACCGCCGATGCCGAATCCAGCCCATGACCCTGCCGGCGGAGCCCCTTCACCAGCGCCGCCGCCAAATCGACCTCGTCTTCGACCACCAGGATTCGCACCGGAGCATGTTGGCCGCCGCGTCGCCCCCGGCGCAACCTCGGATTGCGGCGATCTATCGTCGCGTTCCATGCCGTGGCGGCCGCTGGCCTTCCTGTTCGATCTCGACGGGGTGCTCACCCCGACTGCGGTCGTCCACCGCTCCGCCTGGGCCGAAACCTTCAACCGCTTCCTGCAACGCCGGCAGCTCGGGCCGCCCTTCACCGACGGCGACTACTTCGAACACGTCGACGGCAAACCACGGTTCGACGGGGTTCGCCAGTTCCTGGCCTCACGCGGGCTCCACCTCCCAGAGGGCTCTGCCGACGATCCACCGGGTTTCGACACGGTCCAGGCACTCGGGAATCTCAAGAACGAGTTGTTTCGAACGGTGCTGTCCCGGGATGGACTCGAACCCTATGTCGGTTCGGTCAGGCTGCTCGGCCTCCTCGACGAGCGAGACATCCCGTGGGCGGTCGTCTCTTCCAGCGCCAACGCCCGGGACGTGCTGGAGGCGGCCGGTCTGGGCGATCGGACGGCCGTGGTGATCGACGGTCGGGTGGCGGCAACCGAACACCTGGCAGGCAAGCCCGATCCCGAGACCTTCCTCCTCGCCGCCCGGTTGTTGGGAGTGGAGCCGGAGGACTGTGTCGTCGTGGAGGATGCCCTGGTAGGTGTGATCGCCGGCAAGGCCGGTGGTTTTGGCAGGGTGATCGGGGTGGCGCGAGAAGACGACGCCGGGGCATTGGAAGAGGCCGGCGCCGACCGGGTCGTGACCGATCTGGCCGAATTGATCGAGGACCTCGAATGATCGGGCGGACCCGCCGCGACCTGCCGGCCGACATCTATCCGGACGATCCCTGGCGGCTCTCGGAGGAACGGTGGACGCCTGGTTTCGTCCCGATGACCGAGACCCTCTTCGCCCTTTCCAACGGCAACCTTGGGATCAGGGCAACGATCGAGGATGGCGGCCCGGCTCATGCCCGCGGCACGTTCCTCAACGGCTTCCACGAGACATGGCAGATCGAGTATCCCGAGGCGGCCTACGGGTTCGCCACCGTCGGCCAGACCATCGTCAATCTCCCTGACCCCTCCGGGATCACGATCACCGTCGACGGGGAGGTTCTCACTGCCGAGGGCGCCAACCACTGCCGCCGCACCCTCGACTTCCGGGTGGGGGTGCTCGAACGGGACACGACCTGGACCACCAGATCCGGCGTCGGCGTGACTGCCCGGCACCGGCGGCTGGTATCGCTCGAGCAGGCCGATCTGATCGCTTTCCACCTCGAGATCGAGGTCGACCGGACCGCCGAGGTGACCGTCGGCTCGACAGTGACCGAACATCGGCCGGTGGCGGCACCGGATTCGTTCGACCCCCGTAAGGCTGCCCGTGTCGGCCATCGGGTGCTGGAACCGGTGAGCCGGTCGCAGGAGGGTGACGTGTCGATCGCCACCTGGCGGACGGCCAACTCGCAGCTCCCGCTCACCGTCGCCACCTTGCATCGGATCGAGGGGCCGCCCGCCGTGCAGAGCCAGGTCGAGACCGACGACTCATTCGGCCTGGTTACGAGTGCGACCGTGGGGCCGGACACGCCTTGGCGGATCACCAAGTGGGTGGTGTACCGGCCGGAGGAGACTGCCGGGAACGCACTCGCCTCTCTGGCAGCCGCCGCCTCCTCCGGCTTCGAGGACATGGCGGCGTCCCAGCGCCGGGCGCTGGCCGCCTTCTGGGATCTGGCCGACATCGAGGTCGAAACCGGCCCCGGCGTCCAGCGGGCCATCCGCTGGACGCTCTTCCAGATCTACCAGTCGTCGGTTCATCTGGCGGGACGGTCCATCCCCGCCAAAGGCCTCACCGGTCAGGCCTATGACGGGCACTACTTCTGGGACACCGAGATCTACCTGATCCCGTTCCTGGCAGGTGTGGCTCCGGCAGCAGCCAGGGAGGTGCTCCGCTACCGGCACGGTCTCCTCGACCACGCCCGGGCCCGGGCGAGAGAACTCTCGGTGGCGGGAGCGCTGTTTCCCTGGAGGACAATCTCCGGAGAGGAGGCTTCGGCCTACTTCCCGGCCGGCACCGCCCAATACCACATCGACGCCGACATCATTCACGGTCTCCGCCACTACCTGCTCGCCACCGGCGACGACGAGACCCTGTGGGACATCGGTGTCGAGATGGCGGTGGAGACCGCCCGCATGTGGCGGGATCTCGGCTTCTTCCTCGATGGTTCATTCCACATCCACGGGGTCACCGGACCCGACGAGTACAGCGCCCTGGTCGATGACAACGCCTTCACCAACCGGATGGCTCGCATGAACCTGCGCTTTGCAGCCGAGTCGGTGGCCAGAATGCAGATCGAACAACCCGCCCGTTTCGCCCTCCTCGCCGCCAAGCTGGGACTCGGCCCCGAGGAACCGTCCGACTGGTCGCAGGCGGCCGAGGCGATGTTCGTCCCCCATGACCCTGTTCGGGGCATCACCCCGCAGGACGCCCACTTTCTGACGAAGGAGGCCTGGGACTTCGCTGCCGTCCCGCCCGAGTCATACCCGCTGCTCCTCCACTTTCACCCTCTCGTCATCTACCGCCACCAGGTCCTGAAGCAGGCGGACGTGGTGCTGGCCGATTTCCTCCTCGGAGACGAGGTCCCCCCGGATCTCAAGCGAAGGAACTTCGAGTTCTACGACCCGATCACCACCGGGGACTCATCCCTTTCGCCCAGCATCCAATCGATCGCCGCCTGTGAAATCGGTGACATGGCGAAAGCGATGGCGCACTTCTCCAATGCCCTGATGGTGGATCTGGCGGATCTGGCCGGCAACACGGCCGATGGAGTCCACATGGCGTCAGCCGGTGGGATCTGGCTGGCCCTGACCTCCGGATTCGGCGGCTTGTCGATCCGCCAGGGTCGGGTCGTCCTCACCCCGCGTCTCCCCGACGGCTGGAGCAGGCTGACGTTCACGACCCGGTTCCGGGGGATCCTGCTCGAGGTCGACGTCCGACCCGGGCGGCTGAACCTGATGGTGCGAGGAGGCGACTTGACCGTGGAGGTGTTCGACCGTCAAGTCGCCCTCACCGACATGGTTCCCGTGACCGTCGAGCGGTCACCGGGACCGGTCAGCCGGCGGCGGCAGTGAAGAACAGGCGCTGGGCGACGTCGTCGTAGAACAGGCGGTAGCCGACGCCGCCCCGGGCGGTGGCCGAGTCGAGTCCGATGAGCACGGGTTTGGAAACATCCAATCCCATCGAGGCCAGCAGGTCTCGCCGTCCCGGTCCATCGAGATTGGGATCGGCCACTGCGATCATCATCCCCATGGCCTGGAGACCCACCGCATCCGCCTCTGATGGGCCGGTCGGGTCGATGGTCATCGTCACCGTGTCGACCGAGCCGGCGGCCCCAACCGTGCCCGCCACCGCCACATAGGGAGTCAACTGGAACTCGAACTCTCCCGGAAGCAACGAGGGCAGTGCCAGCTGCGGATTGACGGATGCCGCCGTCTCGTTCCAGCGCTTGACGAACTCGGGGGCGGTGAGGGCAAAAGCGGTGGGCTGGAATGGGGCAACCGTCGTCTCCGGAACTGCCTCGGTGGTGGGCGGGGCGGTGGTGGCAACCGGTGACGTGGAGGGCGTGACCTGTGAGCCATCCACGGTAGGAGTGGGCTGCGCCGAGGTGGTGCCGGTCGGCTCGGCATCCTGGGTGAGCAGCCGGAAGGCCAGATAACCACCCAGCCCGAGTCCGCCCAGCAGCAGGACGACGCCCGTGAGGATGGCGACCCGTCTGAGAAAGCCGGGCAGCCGGGATGGTTTGGTCGATGATTCGCGGAGTGATCGCTGCGAGGCGATGATGGCGTCGGCGACAGTGACCGCCTCTTCCTCGTTGTCGGATTGCCGCCGAAGTGCCTCCACCGCCGCCGCCAGCGAACCGGCGTCGGTCCCGATCTCCTCGTCCGGCGAAGGAGCTTCGAGGGTGACTTCGGGGGCTGCACCGTCATCTTCCACACGCTCGGCGGCGGGCGGAACGGGGGCGATTCGTCGCCTCCCGAGCCGTTGACCGAAGTTGCGCCGCAACTCCTCGCCCTCTCCCCCGATCGCCATCACTCGCTCGGTCAGAGACTCGGGGGAATCGACGGCCTTCTCGGTTTGGGCTAGGTCATCCTCGGGGGAGACTCCGGAACCATCAGCCAGGGCGCCGGCGGGTTCGACCAGCCCGGGCTCGCCACCGAGATCGAGCACATCCTCGTCTGCCGGAACCGGCATGGTCTCATCGACGGGATCGAGCACGGTTTGGTGGGGGCCGGGGTCGTCCGCAACCCATCCGGCGTCGGAATCGGGATCGGTTTCGTCAGCGACAGGGACTTCCACCACCGGCGCCTCGGGCTGAGGGCTCCAGGGCTCCGGTTCCGGGCCGGGATCGATCTCCCAACTCCCCCCCACCCCGTCGAGTCGGTCGTTGTCTGCGTGTTCGGGGGCGATGGAGTCGGCGACGAATGGCTCGGCAGCCGGCTCGGGACCCGCCGCGATCTCGATACTGGTAGCACTGGAGGAAGCCGGATCCGCCTCCACACCGTCGATCTGGCCGATGTCGTCCACCAACACACGCTTCGGCGCCCGGGGCGTCCCCTTGGGAGCCGGGCGAGGCTTCTTGTGTTTGGGAGCCCTCTCAGCCACTTCCTCAACCTGTGTATCTTCGAGCGTCACCTCGGACGGCGGGGACGCCGCTTCGGAGTCCGCCAACCCTGACTCAGCCACTTCCTCGACCTGTGAACCTTCGAGCGTCACCTCGGACGGCGGGGGCGCCGCTTCGGAGTCCGCCAACCCTGACTCTGCCACATCGACTTCGGCGCTGCGAGCCCGAGTCTGTTTGGGTTTGGCGGCCCGCGGTTTCCTGGCAGCCGGTTTCGGGGCAACCTCCGACCCCTCGAGCCCGGTCCTCCCCGAGAGGAACCCGCTCAGGGTTCCCCGGTCGATACTGGCGACCATCTCGGCAAAGTCACCGTGATCATCCGGGGTGAAGTGGATGGCGTCCCCGTCGACGTGAACGGCAAAGTCGCCACCGCCGTTGGCGCGAATGGTGCAATCGGCAATCGGCCACGTTCCGATGTCGACCGCACCCGCCGCCACCTGCAACTGATCAGAGGTGACGCGCAGCGCCACCTCCAAGGGAGAGTCGTCTCCGACGGCGATCCGCCCGGAAAAGGTCTTCGATTCCATCAATGCTGTGTTTCTTCGGCTCCTGAGGAGCGCACCTTGACAGAAGTATGCATCGACCAGGTCGGGGAACCGGGGATCACCAACACCCGCCGCTGGCGTTCCAATGGGACCAACCGCCGCCCTCGTACACCAACCAGGCCGCCACCGCCACGTTGGCCACGGGATCGAACACGTCGGATCCGGCCCAGCCTGCCTTGGCCGACCGGGTGCGCCACTGGCTGGCCAGATGCTGGAACAAACCGCTGGCGGTGGAGGTGGGGTTCTTGGCCGAGGACACTCCCCTCGACTCGCACGAGATCACCCGGACTGCTCGATCGACATCGCCCGGTTCGAAGAACATCTCGACCAGGGGTCGCCAGTCCTCGACGGATTCGATCTCGGCGGGGACCAGGTCGTAGGGCCCGGGCGGCGGGGGTGGAGCCGGTTGGACGAGGTCGCCGGGCAGGCACACCGATCCACTCACCGGTGGGTGACACCCGGTCAGGAGTGGTGAGGGCTCGGCCGGGATGACGGCGTCGAGACCCGCTGCAAACAGGGCGGCGTCGGCCGGGCCCATCACCACGAACAGGGAAGGAGCGGGTTGGGCGACCGCTCCCCCCGCCGCAATCAAACCGGCCAGGGTGAAAATTCCGATCAGGTAGGAACCGAACGCGCGCATCACGAGAACCTCACGGTGGGGAATTCCTCGAACAAGGAAGGGAGGCCCCTCAGGGCCGCAAACAGCTTACATCGATGTTGTTCACCATCGCAAGCAGGAAGTGCGCAAAAGCGAGCGGGTCACGGACGCGGTTCGATCCGAAACAACACACTTCCGAACCCGGCCAGGTACTGGAGGCTGTAGCGGTTCGACCCCCAGTCCACCGTGGACTCCACCGGCTGGAGCTGCGGGTCGTCGGGATCGATGCCGAGTTGCTCGAGGATGGCTCTTCGCCCATCAGGACCCACCACCGGATCGACCGTCGCCATGGCCAGACCCCAAACCGCCAGCCCCTGTTCGTCGCTCTCGGCTGGACCGTTGGGGTCGAGGGTGATGAGGATCAAATCGAGCGTTCCATCCTCACCGGTCGTGGCCTGGAGGTAGATCCACTCCGAGAGCCCGACCTCGAGACCGGAGGAAGCGTCGACGTTGGGGAGGGCGGCGCCGACCCCGAGGTCGGCCGAATTGCGGTTCCAGCGCTCGACGAATTCTGCCGGCTCCAGCTCGAACCAGGGTGTCGCCGGGACGACGGTCGTTGTCGGAGAAGCGGGAGACGCCACCGCCGGCGGATCGGGACGCTGACTCACCACCAGGATCCCGTAGGCGGCCGCCACCAGGGTGGCCGCCACAGCCGCACCGACCAGCATCCGCCGAACATCGGTAGGGGGCACGGCCTCGGCTGGGTCCTCGTCGGTCGGGGGCGGAGGCGGGGTATTGGCAGGGAGCAATTTCACCGTCGAGATGCGGTCAGCCAGCGTGGAGGAGACGAACCGGCCGGCGGCCACGTGGGCAAAGCCGACGGGGTCGTTCGGTTCGAACACCACGGGTTCCCCGTCGATGGAGAGATCGAAGGTCCCGTTCTTGCCGGGAGTGACCCGGCAGTAGCGGATCGGCCAGGCCCCGATGGAGGCCCCGTTGGCAACCATCCTGACCGCGTCGGCCCCAACCTCGAGCTCGACCACCACGGCCTCGCCTTCGGCCAAGGTCATCCGGCCTCGGAAGATGTCGACCACCGGCCATCAGGTTAACCGACCGAGAATGACACCCCCCTACAGTCACCAACATGACCCTCCCCGTCGAGCCCGTGATCCCCGAATTGCTGGAGGCGCTGGCCGACGATGGCCAGGCGGTGCTCGTGGCGCCGCCCGGATCGGGCAAGACCACGGTGGTTCCGCTGCACCTCATGGGGAGGAGCGGACGGGTCGTGATCCTCGAGCCGCGACGGGTGGCAACCCGGGCGGCCGCTCGCCGGATGGCATCCCTTCTCGGAGAGGAAGTCGGTGAGACCGTCGGCTACGTCACCCGGGACGACCGGAGAACGGGACCGGCCACTCGCATCGAGGTGGTCACTGAAGGAGTGCTGACCCGACGCCTGCAGACCGATCCCTCGCTTGCGGGGACGTCGGTCGTGATCTTCGACGAGTTCCACGAGCGCAACCTGCAGACCGATCTGGGGATGGCCCTGTTGCTCGATGTCCGCCGATCGATCCGACCGGATCTCGAGGTCCTGGTGATGTCAGCCACCATCGACGCCAACCGGATCGCCGACCACCTCGGCGGGGCCAGGGTCGTTCGAGCGGAGGGTTCGGTTCACCCGGTGGAGATCCGCTGGCTGCCGCCGGCCCGCAACGCCTCCTTCGAGGGCCACGCCGCCACGACCATCAACCGATCGCTCCGCCAGGATGAGGGAGACATCCTGGTGTTCCTCCCCGGCATGGCCGAAATGCGGCGGGTGGCCGCCGCTCTCGAGGGAGTGTCCGCCGCCATCCACCTCCTGCACGGGAGTCTCAGCCCGGCCGAACAGGATGCCGCCTTGGCACCCGGACCGACCCGCAAGGTGATCCTGGCGACGGACATCGCCGAGTCGAGCCTCACGGTGGAGGGCGTGCGGGTGGTCATCGACGGTGGAGCGGCGAGGGCACCACGATTCGATCCCCGCACCGGGATGACGAGATTGCAGACCGTGGCCATCTCGCGCGCTTCCGCCGACCAGAGGTCCGGGCGGGCCGGCAGGCTGGGGCCGGGGGTGGCCTACCGGTTGTGGTCCAAGATCGAGCATGGCACCCGTCCACCCCACATCGAAGCCGAGATCGGCCAGGTCGACCTCGCCGGGTTGGTGCTGGAACTGGCACTGTGGGGGGTGGGTGGACCGGACGAGTTGCCTTTCCTGGAACCACCGCCCGCCCGATCGATACAGGGGGCGAAGACCCTGCTCCAATCCCTGGGCGCCATCGACGAGGGTGGCCGGATCACAGATGCCGGACGGAAGATGGCCAACTTGCCCGTCCACCCCCGGCTGGCGGCGATGGTGGTCGACGCCGGCGACGGCACCGGCCTCGCCTGTGTGCTCGCCGCCTTGATCGGCGAGCGAGACCCCTTCCGGGGCCGGCCCGACGATCTGCCTATCGACCTCGCCACCCGGGTGGCGGTGATCGCCGGCATCGGATCCCACCCGGCAGCCGATCGGGCGAGCATCGATCGAGTCAGGCGCTCGGCCGCCGATCTGGCCCGACGGCTGGGGCTCTCGATCGGAACGGTCGATCCCGGGGCTTCCGGCCGGCTGCTGGTCAGGGCTTATCCCGACCGACTGGCCATCCGGCGTGGCTCTCCCGGACGGTTCCAGATTCGAGCAGGACCCACTGCCTGGTGCCCGCCCCAGGATCCCCTGGCGATCGAACAATTCCTGGTGGCGGTGGATCTCGACGGGAAACGCAAGGACGCCCGAATCAGACTGGCGGCGGCCCTCGATCCTTCCGATCTCATGGAGGCGTTCGGGTCGGCGATCACCTCCGTCGTCTCCCTGGAATGGTCGGGCGACCGGCTGGTCGACGTTTTCGAGGATCGCCTGGGCGGTATCGTGCTCGGCTCCCGGACCGAACGCGCCACCCCTCGCCAGGCGGTGGTCGATGCCCTGCTGGAGCGGGTACGACGGGAGGGGATCGACTGTCTGCCCTGGAGCGAGCGGGCCAACCACCTCCGCCGGAGGGTGACCTTCCTCCACCACCGGGTGGGCCCGCCGTGGCCCGACCTGTCCGACGAGGCGCTCGCCGCCACCTGCCGCCACTGGCTGGGACCTTTCCTGGGCACATGCACCTCGATGGCCGATTTGGGCAAGATCGACCTGACCAGGGTTCTGAAGTCGATGATCGGTCCGCAGGCTGCCCAGCTCGATCGGCTGGCGCCTCCGACGGTTCGCCTCCCGGGAGGACGTACCGTTCCTCTCGACTACTCCGGTGAGATCCCGGTGCTCGCCGCCAGGGTGCAGGACCTGTTCGGGTTGCACACCACACCGCTCGTGTGTGACGAACCGGTGGTGGTGCATCTTCTCTCCCCGGCCGGGCGACCCGTCCAGATCACACGCGATCTCGAGCGGTTCTGGAACGGATCGTGGCACCAGGTCCGCAAGGAGATGGCGGGCCGGTATCCCAAACACGCCTGGCCCGAGAACCCGGGGTGAGCCACGGCCGTCCAGAACCCCCCTGAGGCGATACCCTCAACCGTGATGCCAGATCCGACCCGATTCTTCGACACCCGGGCGGCGTATCTGATGTTCGTCACCACCACCGACGAGAAGATCGTCGCCGCCGAGCGGATCGGCCGGGAACTCGACTCGATCCAGCCGACCCAACCCGGTCTGCGGGTGTTCGATGCCGGCATGGGGGACGCCTCCCTGCTCAGCCACCTGATGCGGCGCATGCACGGGGTCTTTCCTCACATTCCGTGGCTGGTGGTGGGAAAGGAGATCAGCATCGAGGACGTCCGCCAGGCCCTGGGGCGGATGCCCGAGCGCTTCATCGAGCATCCCGAACTGGTGTGGGTGATCACCAATCTCCGCTTTGAGGATGCCGTCCGGCTCGACGCCGCAGGTGGTGACATCGTGTGGCGCGACGTGGCTCTGGAGGGGGACACCAGCCACGCCTTCGCCGAGCAGATTCGAACGCTGGTCCCGGCGCTGGCGGACGACTGGGCGGTCACCACCTCGCCCAGGAGCGGCAACCCCATGTACCGGCGGCCGACCGTGCTGGTCCTCTCCCGGGCCGACCGGCGTTTCACGCTCGACGCCGTGATCCCGCGCCCGGGAGGACGGCCACTCCACTTCGACCTGGTCATCGCGTCACAGGCCTACCGGGCCGCCACCCCGGTCGAACGCAAGGTGCGAATGGTGATTGCCCCGCTCGCCAGGGCCCTTGCCCCGGGGGGCCGGCTGATCGGGATCCAGGCCCACGGCGATGATCCGGCCGAGGAGATCGTTCGGTCCCTCTGGCCCGACTTCGAGCCCTTCCCCCACACCCGGCACGACATCCTCGCCGAAGCCCGCCGCCAGCTCGGAGACCGCATCGACCTGGTCTTCCTCGATCTCGAGGACGCCGACTCACACCTGCGTTACCGCCTCCATGCCATGCCGTCGGAGTCCGCAGAGCACATCGGGACCTCGACGGTGCTGGCGGCCTGGAATGCAGCCGCCTATGTCGCCCAGATCGACGACGCCCGGCTCACCGAGGCGCTGGCGGACAACCGGTACGCCGCCGCCACCCGGGAGGTGATGGACCGTCACGGGGAGATCTGGTTCATCGACGAGTCCTTCGTCGTCGCCCGGTCACCCTCACCCGCCCGGTAATCTGAGCCGACGAGGAGGAAACCGTGACAGGAACACTGGCTGACGTCTGGTTCAAGATGAGCGACCTGGAGGTTGCCCGGGGCGAGGGAAGCTGGGTCTTCACCGTCGACGGGGACCGCTACCTCGACTTCACGTGCGGAATCGCGGTCACCAACACCGGGCACTGCCACCCGAAGGTCGTCGCGGCCATCCAGCAACAAGCCGGGCGCTTCATCCACGCCCAGGTCAACATCTTCTCGCACGACCTGCTGCGACCGCTGGCCGATCGACTCGCCTCGATCACGCCCCCGTCGATCCAACGATTCTTCTTCACCAACTCGGGCGCCGAGGCTGTAGAAGGTGCTGTCAAACTCGCCAAGCAGGCGACCGGTCGACCCCACATCGTGGTCGTCGAAGGGTCGTTCCATGGACGGACCGCCATGACCATGGCGATGACCACCTCCAAGACTTCCTACCGGGCCGGTCACTCACCACTCCCCTCCGGTGTGTTCGTCGCGCCTTTCCCCGATCACTACGCCGGCGGGGAGTCCCCCCCAGCGGCGGTGGATCGATCGATCGCCGGGCTCGAGTGGTTGCTGAAGACCCAGACGGCGCCATCGGAGACGGCAGCGATCGTCATCGAACCGGTGCTGGGCGAAGGCGGCTACGTGCCTGCCCCGGCCGGCTACCTCGAGGCTGTCGAAGCCATCTGCCGCCGTCATGGCATCCTGCTGGTCATGGATGAGATCCAGTCAGGATTCGGCCGGACCGGCCGGATGTTCGCCTCCGAACACCACCAGATCTCTCCGGACATCATGACGATGGCGAAGGGGATCGCCTCCGGGTTCCCGATCGCCGCCATCGGCGCACGGGCCGAAGTGATGGATCGGTGGCCGGTTGGCTCCCACGGGGGTACCTATGGAGGCAACCCGATCGGATGCGCCGCCGCCCTCGCCACGATCGAGGTCATCGAAGAGCCCGGATTTCTCGACAACGTCGTCGCCCGGGGAGATCAGCTCCGGGCCGGTCTCGCCCGACTTGGCGTCGAGCACCCGGGGATGAGAAACGTCCGCGGACCGGGGCTGATGGTGGGAGCCGACTTCGTCACGGTCGGGGGCACACCCGACGCCGACCGCTGCAACGCCATCATTCGCCATTGTCGGGAGGAGTCCCGGCTCTTGCTGATGGGTGCCGGGGCCCGGGGAAACACCATCCGGTTCATGCCGCCGCTGATCGTCGACGCCGACCAGGTCGACCTGGCATTGGAGGCCCTGGGCAAGGCGCTCTCAGCGACCGCCTGACCCGAGCCCCACTTCCAGACAGATCAGGTCTCCGCTCACGCCAATCGGTGTCGTCGCCGCAATCGAGGCCGGGACCAGCCAGGTGCTGCCGGTCCGGGCAACCCTGCCAGCGATCTCCATGGAGCCGTCCAGCACCATCACGACTCTCGCTTCGCCGTCACCCCAGTCCGGCCCCACCCCCCGGTGCTCCCTGATCCAATAGAACGGGGTCTCCACCAGCAAACGAGCTCCGGTCTTGGTCGCCGGGTCCAGATCGAAGGCGTCGGGTGGATCGAGGTCGAGCGCCTCCGCCGCCTGGACGAAATGAAGCTGGCGGTGTGGTCGCCCGTACTCTTCCGTCCAGTCGTACATACGAAAGGTGGTGTCACTCGGTGTCTGCACCTCCGCCACGACCACTCCCGCCCCCAAAGAATGAATGAGCCCGGCCGGCAGGTGGTGGAAGGCCCCGGGAACCGCGGGAACGGAGCGGAGCAGCCCCGGGAGAGCGGATGACCCGATGGCGGCCACCACCGTCTTGCGATCGATCCCGGGACGAACCCCCAACAGGAGTTGGGCACCCGGTTCGGCCGCCAGCACGAACCAGGACTCGGTCTTGAGCCGCGCCTCCCGGTGAGTCCTGATGTAGCTCGCCGGCGGATGGACCTGGATCGAGAGATGCTGGCCGGCATCGAGCAACTTCACGAGCAGGGGAAACCGGCCCTCGATCGCCGCCGCCGAGCCCATCAGCTCAGGGCCGAATCGATGAATCAGATCCGTCAGCGCCCAGCCGTCGTACCGTCCGCCCTCGACGATCGTCCATGGCTCGGGCACGGTCTGGTTCTCATCGGGGGGCAGGTCGGCCACCTCCCAGCTCTCCCCCACCCCTGGGCCGGCTTCCTTGCCGAATTCGGACAACCTGCCGCCTGCCCACGGCTTGTCGGCGAACACCGGACGCATCAGCAGCGGTTCGAGCATGGGGCATTTGACCATACCTGCCCTTCATTCGGCGTCGTCGGTGCCGACCGGAAACCCAGGCACGAGGAGCCAATGCACAAGAAGGTTCTGCTGATCGACGACGACGACGGGCGGTCCAGCGCCGAGTTCTTCCATGCGTTGGAGGCGACCCGACTGGACCTGGAGTGCGTCGTGGCGGCGACCGGAGACGAGGCGATGGCACTGCTTGGTTCGGTGGACTGCCTGGTGGCAGCCGTGTCCACACCGAGCGGGAAGTCGTTGCCGGTATTACGCCGTGTCGCAGCCAATCACCCGGCAATGGGCCGGCTGGCAGTGACCCGCTTCCCCGGGCTGATCCGGCACGAGACGAATCACGTGTTGCGCCCTCCGTATGACGCGGACCGCCTCCGCCGGGCATTGCTCGGCGCCACCCTGATCGGTGACCGGGTCACCAAGGAGCGGATCGACTCCCTGGTCGCCGGAGCCGTCAGGATGCCGGCATTGCCATCGGTGTACATGCAGCTCCAGGACCTCCTGCACTCCCCCGACCCCTCACTCCACGATGTGGGCGAGATCATCCGGACCGACCCGGCGATTTCGCTGAAGGTGATCCAGACGGTGAACTCGGCCCTGTTCGGGCTACGGACCCAGGTCGCCGACGTCGCCCAGGCCTCGGTCCTCCTTGGGATCAACCGGGTCTCGAGCCTCGTGCTGGCGGTGGCGGTGTTCAGAGATGCCTCCCATCTGGACGTGAAGCTGATCGAGTCGATGTGGAGAGACGCCATGGCGGTTTCTGCCCTGGCCGGCGCCATCGCCCATGCCGAGGGGCTGGCTCCCCTGGAGGTCGACACCGCCAAACTCGCCGGACTCCTCCACGACGTCGGGGCCATCGTCCTGTTCCAGAACTGGCGAGACGAGTACCTGTCGATCGAGCCGGGCGACGACGAGGCAGAACAAGCCCTGTTCGGGGTCTCGCACTCCGACATCGGCGGGTACCTGTGCGCTCTCTGGCACCTGGCCGACCCGGTCGTGGAGGCGGTGCTCCACCACCACGATCCCCCGCCGCGCGAGGTCTTCGATGCCACCGCCGCGGTACATGTGGCCAGGGCGCTGGTGTCGTCGTCCCTCGCCGTGGATCGGGTGCGGATCCAACCGGAGATCGGATCGCGGTTCGCCTCCTTGGAGAAGTTGGCGGGATGGGCCTCCCTGGCCGCCTGACACGATCAGCCGGCGACGGCCTGCTGCAATTCCTGCCACAGTCGATCGACGTGATGCGGCTCGGTCGTCTCCGCGCCGAATGAGACACGCACCAGCCAGCGTCCCTCCACCAGCGCCGGGGTGAGGTAGAAATTGCCCGCCCGGTTGACCCGTTCCACCCATGCCAGGGTGTGGCGGTCGGTCTCTTCGGGCGTCAACCCTTCCGGTTCATGGCGGAGGCAGACCGTCTGCAGCGGCACCGGGGCCACCACCCTCCAGTCCGGGTGGGCCGACGCCAGCGAGAGCAGACGCTGGGCATACTCAAGATCGCGCCGGATCCGGTGCTGGATCGACTCGATGCCGTCCAGCCGCAACTGAAACCACAGCTTGAGCGCTCGGAACCGCCGGCCGAGCGGGATCCCCCAATCCCGGTACTGGGTCACCGCCCCGTCGACGGTGGTCCGCAGATACGACGGGCTGGTCGACATGACACCGACGAGTTCGGCCGGGTCGCGCACATAGAACAACGAACAATCGAAGGCGGTGCCCATCCACTTGTGGGGGTTGATCGAGATCGAGTCGACCGCCTCCACCCCATCCCACATCCAGCGGAGATCGGGAAGGAGCATTGCGCTGCCGGCCATGGCGGCATCGAGGTGACACCAGATGCCGTTCCGGGCGGAGATCTCGGCGATGGCGGCTACGGGATCGAGGGCGGTGGTGGCGGTGGTTCCGACGGTGGCGATCACCGCCGCCGGACGCAGACCGGCGGCGATGTCCGCTGTGATCGCGGCCTCGAGCGCTTCGACCCGCATCGCCAGCGAAGCATCGACCTCCACGAGTCGAAGGTGTTCGGCCCCGAAACCGGCCAGGTGGACGGCCTTGGCCACAGAACTATGAGCCTGGCTCGAGGCGTACACCACCAGCGGGGCGGCGGCTGCTTGCAGCCCGACCCTGCCCGCCTCGCCCAGTGCCCGCTCCCGGGCACAGAGCATCGCCACCAATGCCCCACTCGAGGCCGTGTCCTGGATCGTCCCCCGCCAGCGGTCGGAGAGACCGTAGAGCTGGCGCATCCAATCACACACCACCTGTTCCAGTTCGGTGAGGGCCGGCGACAGCTCCCAGGTGATACCCAGTTGCCCCAGACCGGTCGACACGAGGTCTCCCAGCGCCGACGAGAGCGAGGCGTTGGCCGGAAAGAACGCCATGAAGCCGGGATGTTGCGGATGTGAGCAGGCGGGAAGAAGGATCTGGTCGAGGTCGGCGACGAGCTCCTCGAGTGAAGCCTGCCCGGCGGGAGGGACCGAGGGGAACCTGTCCGAAACGTCACCCGGCAGCGCTGGGGACTTGACCGGGAGTGTCTCGATCCTGCTGCGGAAGTCGGCGATCCAGTCGACGAGTTGATGGCCGGCGGCGCGATATTCCTCGGGAGTCATCGGAGGCCGACACTAGCCGGGCCCTGCGTCATGCGTCCTGCGGCTTGCGTCCTGCGCCTTGCGTCCTGCGTCATGCGTCATGCGTTCGACTGGTACCAACCCCATGACCGAGTCCACACCGCGCC
>DAIOGO010000002.1:72562-74848 GCA_036745195.1 Actinomycetota bacterium
TCATGCGTCATGCGTTCGACTGGTACCAACCCCATGACCGAGTCCACACCGCGCCGATGGGGCGCGGGTCAGCCGGCCGTGGCTGGGACCAGAATTGCCGGCTCGTGGCGGGACAGGGCGGTCACCTCCACTCGGGCGTCGGAGTAGGCAACTCCCCCACCCCAATCGGTGGGAGTGTCGGGTGTCAAGGAGTTGGCCACCCCGTCGCCCCCGTGATCGGCTGCCTGCCAGCCGAACGGTGCGGACACCACCCCCTCCGGCACCCGGTCGGTGAGGCGAGCCTTCAACCGAAGGCGGCCCCCGGCGTTGTGCACTTCGATCCACGAGTCGTCCTCGATGTTGCGGGAGGCGGCGTCCACCGGATGGATCTCGAGAAACGGACCCCCTTCCGGGCCGGCGTGCCCGGGAAGCACCGAGTAGGAGGAGTTGAGGAACCGGGTATGGCGCTTGGGGGTGAGCAGGATGAGTGGGAGCCCGCCCGGCAGAGGTTCTCGGTAGTCGGGCAGAGCGGGCAGCCCGGCCTGTTCGAGAGCCTGGCTCCACAACTCCGCCTTCCCCCCGTCGGTGGCAAACCCGCCTTCGACGTACGGGGTCAGCCGATCCGGCAGGTCGAGACGGACGAATCCGTCGGCACGAAGGGCGGCAACATCGACTCCCACCAGGGCCGATGCCACCAGTTCCTCGTCGCTCTGATACAGGTCGTCGCCTTCCATCCCGAAAGCGGCCGCCAACCTCCTCCACAGTTCTGTGTTGGGCACCGACTCTCCCCGCGGGTGGATGGCCGGTTCGTTCCATCCCAGGTAGAGGTGCCCCCAGGAGGCGACCACATCGAGTTGTTCGAGTTGGGTGGTGGCCGGGAACACCACATCGGCGAATCGGGCGGTGTCGGTCAGGAACTGCTCGCTCACGACCGTGAAGAGGTCGTGGCGCTGGAGGCCGGCCCTGATGAGGTTGGAGTTGGGCACGGTCACGGCCGGGTTGCCGTTCCAAACGAAGAGCACGGACACCGGCGGGTCGAGATCGCCGGTCAACGCCCGGCCCAGTTCGTTCATGTTGATGCCACGCCGGTCAACCGACTCGGACGGGTTGAACACGGAGTCGTCGACGTTCACCTCCGACCAGACACCGACACTCCGCGCCAGGCCGCCACCGAGATCGCGCCAGGCCCCGGTGAGGACCGGGAGGCAGGCCAGCGCCCGGAAGAACATGGCCCCGTTCTCATGATGCTCCGCCCCGATCAGCGTTCGGATGAAGGACGGGCGGGTACCGGCGTATTCCCGGGCGAGGAGACGGATGTCGTCGGCCGGCACCCCGGTGGCGGCCTCGGCCCGTTCCGGAGTCCAGCCGGTCACATGCTCGGCCAGCCGGTGGAAGCCGGTGGCATACCGATCGACGTAGTCGGTGTCGACCATCTCCTCGGAGATGATGACGTGCATCATCGCCAGCATGAGGGCAACGTCCGTTCCCGGCCGGGGTTGGATGAACCAATCCGCCGCCTCGGCGGTGATGGTCCGCAGCGGATCTATCACCACGATCTTCGCTCCGGCCGCCCGTGCCTGCTCGACGAACGGCCACAGATGCCGATTGGTGAGACGGGTGTTGGTTCCCCACAGGATCACGTAGCGGGCGTGACGGAGGTCGGCCGGATCGGCGCCGCGCCCGCTTCCGTAGGTGGCTGCGACCCCGGCTCCGGCGGTGGCCCCGCACAATGACCCGGTCTGGCGCGAGGCGCCCAACCGGGCGAAGAACCTGCGGTCGAGTGACGACATCTGTATCAACCCCTGGGTGCCGGCGTCGCCCCAGGGGAGCACCGTCTCTCCCCCATGCCGATCGATTGCGGCCGAGACCCGTTTCACCACCAGGGCGAGCGCCTCGTTCCACGAGGCGAGGCGGAACTCCCCCCGACCCTTTGGTCCGGTGCGGATCAGCGGGGTGAGAAGCCGGTCGGGGCTGTAGACCCGATCGAGGAAGCGGTTGACCTTGGGGCATAGCTCACCACGGGAGTACGGGTGGTCGGGGTTGCCCCGGAGACGAACCGCCACTCCCTCTTCCACCGTCGCCAACCAACCGCACGAGTCCGGACAATCGTGATGACAGGTTCCGAGAACGACCGGCATCCAGGGATGATAAGCGCCATGCGTCCTGCGTCATGCGTCATGCGTCCTGCGTCCTGCGTCATGCGCCATGCGCCATGCGTCGTGCGCCATGCGCCGTGCGTCGTGCGCCGTGCGTCGTGCCTCGTGCGCCGTGTGCACCGCAGCTATCGGGCATCGGGCATCGGGCATC
>DAIOGO010000003.1:0-6388 GCA_036745195.1 Actinomycetota bacterium
GCTCACACCATGACCCAGCCACCATCGACGTTGATGGTCTGGCCGGTTACGAAGGAGGAGTCCGGTCCCACCAGGAACGAAACCACCGAGGCCACCTCGTCGGATCGCCCCCTCCGTTTGATGGCCTGCGACTCGATGATGCGGGTTTCGTAGGCCTCCAGATCGGGGTGCTGAGCGCGTTCGGCCGGAGTCGGAAACGCTCCCGGGGCGACCGCATTCACCCGGATGCCGGACGGTCCCAGTTCACGGGCGAGCGCCCTGGTCATGGCGATCACCGCTCCTTTGGCGGCAACATACGGCGACATCCCTTCCCAGTAGCCATGCCAGACGATGGAGGCGACGTTGACGATGGAGCCGCCGGCGCGGGCGATCATCGATCGGGCGGCGTGCTGGGCACAGAGGAAGTAGGCCCGCTGGTTCACCGCCACGGTGTCGTCGTGCTCGGCGAGGTCGACGTCGATGAAGGCCCGCAGGGGGAACACCGCCGCGTTGTTGACGAGCGCATCAACCGGGCCGAGTTGGTCCGCCGCCAGGGCAAACGTGGCTGCGATCGCCTCGGCGGATCGGAGATCACAGTGGTAGGCCTCTGCTCGACCGCCGGCGCCGACGATACGGGCCACGGTGGCCTCCGCCCCCTCCCGATCGATGTCGACCACCGCTACC
Source organism: Actinomycetota bacterium (assembly GCA_036745195.1). Taxonomy (GTDB): domain Bacteria; phylum Actinomycetota; class Acidimicrobiia; order Spongiisociales; family ZC4RG35; genus JBFHRE01. The sequence continues at coordinate 664 of DAIOGO010000003.1, forward strand.
AGGTGCCCGTCGGCTGCCAGCCGGGTGGCGATCGCCCCGCCCAGTGAACCGCCGGCGCCGGTGACGAAGGCGGTCAATGTGACTCCCTCGCCACGTTCGCCCCGCTCCGCCCGACCAGGAAGTCGAGGTCCGCCCCTCGGTCGGCTCCGAGAACGTGGTCGACGTAGAGCCTCACGTAGCCGCGTTGGGAGGCGTTGGGAGGGGGAGTCCACCCCTGCCGGCGGTGGGCGAGCTCGGCTTCGCCCACCTCCAGGGTCAACGAGCGCCCGGGGACGTCGAGTGAGATCATGTCGCCGGTCTCCACCAGGGCGAGCGGCCCTCCGGCGGCGGACTCGGGAGCGACATGCAGCACCACCGTGCCGTAGGCGGTCCCACTCATCCGGGCGTCTGAGATCCGCACCATGTCGGTGACCCCCTGGGCGAGGAGCTTGCGGGGCAGAGGCATGTTGCCCACCTCCGGCATTCCCGGGTAACCCTTCGGCCCGCACCCCTTGAGAACCAGCACCGAGGAGGAGTCGACGTCGAGATCGGGGTCGTCGATACGGGCCTTGAAATCCTCGATCGACTCGAACACCACCGCCCTGCCGCGGTGCTGGAGGAGGGCGGGGGTGGCGGCGGCGGGCTTGATGACCGCCCCGGCCGGAGCGAGGTTGCCGGTGAGGACGGCGATGCCCGCTTCGGTGACGATCGGATTGTCGACGGGTCTGATCACCTCCTGGTCGAGGCTGTTGGAGCCATCGATCTGTTCCCCGATCGTCCGTCCGGATACGGTGGGAGCCGAGCGATCGATGAGGTCGCCGAGAGCGGCCATCACCGCCGGGACACCACCCGCCCGCGAGAAGTCCTCCATGAGGAAACGGCCTGCCGGCATGAGGTCCGCCAGCAGCGGCACCCCTCGCCCGAGTCGGTCGACATCGGCCAGGGTGAAGTCGATCCCGGCCCGGCCGGCGATGGCGAGAAGATGGACGATGGCGTTGGTCGAGCCGCCCAGGGCGGCGCACACCCTGACGGCGTTGGCGAAGGCGGCCTCGCCGAGGAAACGAGACAGGCGGCCGTCCTCATGGACCATCTCGACGATACGTCTGCCGCTGAGGTGGGCAAGGGTCAGCCGGCGGGAGTCGGGAGCGGGCAGGTCGCCGTTTCGGGGCAGGGTCAGTCCCATCGCCTCCACCACCCCCGCCATGGTCGAGGCCGTCCCCATGGTGTTGCAGAACCCCTTGCTCCTGGACATGCACGACTCGGCCGCCAGGAACTCGTCGATCGCCAGTTCTCCCGCCCTGACCTGCTCCGACAGCTTCCACACGTCGGTTCCCGAACCGATCGCCCTTCCTCCGTACCAGCCGGTCAGCTTGGGGCCTCCCGAGATGACGATGGTGGGGAGGTCGACCGAGGCGGCCCCCATCACCTGGGCCGGGGTGTTCTTGTCGCAACCACCCAGCAGGACGACCGCGTCGATCGGGTTGGCCCGGATCGACTCTTCGACCGCCATCGACATGAGGTTCCGGAACAGCATGGCGGTCGGGAGCATCTGGGTCTCGCCCAGCGACATCGCCGGGAACACCAGCGGCACCCCGCCCGCCTCCCACACCCCCCGGCTGACATGGTCCGCCACCTGGCCGAGATGAGAGTTGCAGGGCGTGAGGTCGGAGGCCGAGGAGCAGATCCCGATCATTGGCCGGCCCTCGAACAGATCGTCCGGATAACCGTCCGATTTCATCCAGGACCGGTGGATGAAACCGTCGCGATCCGGTTGCGAGTACCAGCGAGCCGAGCGGAGACTCATCGGGCGGCCACCACCGTCTGTTGCTGCACTCCCAGCCCTTCGACCCCGAGTCGCATCACATCGCCGGGCTGGAGCCAGCGGGGAGCTGCCATGCCCAGGGCCACGCCGGGTGGGGTTCCGGTGGTGATCACGTCGCCCGGGTGCAGGGTCATGAACCGGCTCAGGTAGGACACCAGTTCGGCCGGACCGAACACCATGGTGGCCGTGCTCCCGTCCTGGAACCTGTGGCCACCGACTTCCAGCCACAGGCTCAGGTTCTGCGGATCGGGGATCTCGTCGCGGGTCACCAGCCATGGACCGAGCGGAGCGAACCCGTCGGACGACTTGCCCTTGACCCACTGTCCCGTCCCCTCCAGCTGGAAGGCACGTTCCGAGATGTCGTTGACCACGCAGTAGCCGGCCACATGGTCGAGGGCCTGCTGCTGCGACACGTACCTGGCACTGGTTCCGATCACCACGCCGAGTTCGACCTCCCAGTCGAGCTTGGTGGCACCCCGGGGCATCTCCACCGGGTCGAAAGGCCCGGCGATGGCCGAGGTGGCCTTCATGAATATGAGCGGTTCGGCCGGGATCGGCATGCCCGACTCCTGGGCGTGGTCGGCGTAGTTGAGGCCGATCCCGATCAGCTTGCCGACCCGCCCGACGCAGGGACCCAACCTGACTCCGGCCGGCGCCTCGTCGAGGGTGGCGGGGTCGATCGAACGAAGCCGGGCAATCGCGTCATCTCCCAGGTTGTTGCCCGCCAGGTCATCGATCACCCCGGCCAGGGAGCGGATCGTCCCGTCGGCGGCAACCAGGCCGGGTTGTTCCTCGCCCACCGGGCCGTATCGCATCAGCCTCATAACGTCATCCCTCCGTCGGAGATCATCACCGTTCCGGTTGTGAATCCCGATTCGGGGGAGCCGAGATACACCGCCAACGCTGCGATCTCCTCGGGTTTGCCCAGCCGCCCCATCGGCTGGCGGGCGATGAAGGCCGCCCGGGTGGCGGCGGGATCGGGGCCGGTGGCTGCCCGCGTCCGCCATGAAGGAGTGTCGACCGTCCCGGGGGCGATTGCGTTGCAACGCACCCCGCTTGCCACGGTATCGGCTGCCACCGACTTTGTCAGCCCGATGACAGCCGCCTTGGAGGTGGCATAGGCACAACGCTCCGGGACCCCCTTGATGGATGAAGCGACCGAGGCGATGTTGATGATGCTGCCCGATCTCGCCTCCAGCATCGCCGGGAGGTAGGCCCTGATCGTGCGATACATCGAGGTGACGTTCACCAGCAGTGTCTCGTCCCACTGCTGCTCGTCGCAGTCGAGGATCGAACCGGTGGTCACGATCCCGGCGCAATTGACGAGGACGTCGACCGGCCCGGTGGTGGCGAAGAGCCGTTCAACGGAGGCGGCGTCGGCCACGTCGGCCGTCACCGATCCCGTGGGCGGCGCCTCCCATGCCCGGTCCACCTTCCACACCGAAGCGCCCTCGGCTCGGTAGGCGGAGACGATTGCCTGACCGATTCCCGCCGCCGCTCCGGTCACCAGCGCCGTGAGGCCCTGCATGCGACTCATAGGATCGTCACCCGTGGTTCGGGAAGCCCGCGGATCCCGGCGTCGATGGCGAACACCGCCCCCGCCAGTGGCTGGCGATCGAGCGCCTCGGGATCGAGCCCGGCCCGGGCGGTGGTGACGAAGAGGGTGTCCAGGTTGGGCCCACCGAACGCCGGGCAGGTGACGTTGGATGCCGGGAGTGTGATCACCCGATCGATGATGCCGGCCGGGGTGTAACGAACCACCCTTCCCCCGCCCCATTCCGCCGACCACAGGCATCCATCCTCATCGACACAGGCTCCGTCCGGGACACCGGGTCCGGTCACCTCGGCGAACCGCTGTCCGGAGCCGAGGTCGCCGTCGGGTCTGAGTTTGAAGCGGAAGATGATGCGGTTCACCGTCTGGGTGAAGTAGAGGAAGTCGTTGCCGGGCGACACGGCCAGCGAGTTGGGGATGGCCAGTTGATCGAAGATCCTCGTCACCACCCCCGCTTCGACCCGATAGAGGGCTCCGGTCTCGCCGACCGCCCCGGCGTCCATCGATCCGACCCACCATCGTCCGCTGCGATCGACCCGGCCGTCGTTGAGCCGGTTGGCGGGTCGATCCGATTCGATCTCCACCCAAGGCTTGATCGTGCCATCGGACGGGTCGAGCAGGGCGAGGTGTGTGCGGAGCGCCAGCCCGATCCGGCCGTCGTCGACCAGGGCCAGTGAACCGACCGGCCCTCCGATCTCGAACGTGGTGTCGGGCCCGCGATGGACCAGACCACGAATGATGTCGACCCACCACACCGTGTCGCCGTCCCACAGGATTCCTTCGCCGAGTGAGTCTCCGTGGTCGGCGTACACGTCGATCACGGGATCAACCCGGCGCCGAACTCGGCCAGCTCGATGTCTTGCTCCTCGGGCAGTCCGGAGACGCCGACGGCACCTACCACCCTGCCCTCGATCGAGATCGGTACTCCGCCACCCCAAGAGACATACCGGTGGTCGCCGAAGTTGGTCATCGGGAACCCCTGCTGGCGCGAGCGGGCTCCCAGCTCGGCGGTGGGGATCCGTTCCCGGGCGGCAGTGAAGGCCTTGTTCTGGGCAATCACGATCGACGAGAGCGGGCAGGCGTCGGTGCGTCCAAAGGCGATCAACTCTCCATGCTCGTCGACGACGGCGATGGCCGCCCCTTGTTCCCCGACCCGCTGGGCGATTGCCTCCACGATCGTCCGGGCGATGGCGGCCGTCAGCATCAGGACACCTCCTCGAGGGCAACCGGCCGGCGCTGTCGGGCCGAGATGATGGCCGCCTCCATGACCCGCTGGGTCTGGTATGCGTCGTCGAAGTCGGCCAACGGCGCCTGTGGTTCGGCCCCGCCGAGCACGGCGAGAATGTCGGCGGCCGTGTTCGTGAAGGTGTGCTCGTATCCGAGCCAGTGACCGTCCGGCCACCACGCCCCGGCCCAGGGATGATCGGGGTGGGTCGCCAGAATCGTCTTCCAGCCCGCTTCGGCGGCAGGGCCGCCTCCCTCGAAGATCTGCAATTCGTTCATGCGCTCGAAGTCGAACCGGAGCGCCCCTCGCTCTCCGTGGATCTCGATCCTGTTCGAGTTCTTGACTCCGGTGGCCAGCCGGGTCGCCTCGAAACTCCCCACCGCCCCACTCCGGAAACGGGCCAAGAAGAGGACGGCGTCGTCGACGGTGCTGGGGGCCAACGTCCCGTCCTCCGTCGTCCTTCGGTCGACGAAGCGCTGTTCGATGGCGCCGGCGATCTCGGAGAACTCGTCGCCGGTGACAAAACGAGCCATGTCGATGATGTGGGCGTTGAGATCGCCGTGGGCGCCGCTGCCTGCCTCCTCTTCCCGGAATCGCCACAACAGCGGCGTGGAGGGACCTCCCCACCCCTGGAGATAGGCGGCGCGCACGTGAAAGAGCCTTCCCACCAGGCCGTCCATCACCAGCTGCCGGGCCAGACCGAGGGCCGGTACCCGCCGGTAGGTGAACCAGACGAACGTCGCCCGACCGCGGGCCGCTTCGGCCATCGCCGCCGCCTGGCCCAGGGTGGCGGCCAGGGGCTTTTCACAGGCCACCGCCTTGCCGGCCTCCAGGGCGGCAATCGACTGTTCGGCGTGGAGGTGGTTGGGGGTGGCGACATCGACCAATCCGACCGCCGGATCGGTGATCATTTCCTCCCAGTCGGTGCTGGTCCTCGCCCAGCCGAAGCGACGCTGCATGTCCTCGAGGTTCGCCCGGTCACGCCCTCCGATCACCTCCAACCGGGCCCGGAGCGGCGGATCGAAGAACGAGTCGACCGAGCGCCAGGCGTGGGAATGAGCCTTGCCCATGAAGCGGGAGCCGAGCAGGGCGATGCCGATGTCGTGCATGCGGCGACGCTATCAGCGATGGTCGGTCGACGCCTGCC
>DAIOGO010000003.1:6488-36946 GCA_036745195.1 Actinomycetota bacterium
CCGCCGCCCGCACCGGATCGATGTGGATCCACTGGGGATCATCGGTGGCCCGGGTGAACGAATCGATTCGATCCTGACTCATCTCGATCCAGTCGGACGGGCCGAGGCGCCGGCCGACGAGTTGACGTAGCTGGTCGATCGCCTCGCCGGCAACCGGTGGGAGGTCGTTCCCGGAGGTCATTCGTCGAGCAGATAGACCGGCTCGCGGTAATACCGGATCTTCCCCTTGCGCTCCTTCTCGGCCAGATACTCCGCCAGCCACCGGTTCTTCTCCTGGAGGGTCTGCTCGGCCGACAGCATCTCGAGTGGGATGTCGAGGCGCAGGACCCTGCCCGGGATCAGGAACCTGGTGACCCCGGCCGGGAGCAGCCGGCCCGATCCGGCCGCCAGCAGCACCTGCTCGACGGTGAATTGCGGGTACTCGACCAGGGCGGTCATGTCCGGATACCAGCCCGCCAGGGTTCGCACATTGCGCTCCAGGTTGCGCGAGACGGTGGCGGCGGCGATATAGGCGTCGGAGAAGGCGGTCACGGCGTCGAACCGATTGAGCCCTGGGTTGGCGTGGACCACGAACCCGCGTCCATCAACGGTGATCACCGCGCACAGGCCGCCGTATTCGATGACCCGGGAGGCCGCTTCTTCGGGAGCGGTCTCTTCCAGGCGGATGCCGCCCACCCCGTTGAGGGTGTCGACGAGATTATCGACCGGGATGGCACGGACGACGTGGTGCCAGGTCTCGAGCAGCAGCTCTCCATCCACCGCTACGTCCTGGACGACGATGTGGGGGTAGCCCATCTGTCTCAACGCCGACGAGCGGGTGGCACCGTCCAGGACGACATACCGGTCGTCGACCCTGGCCACCAGCGGGGGATTGCGAACCACCCCTTCTTCGACGATGCGATCGCCCAATCTCCCGGCACGCTTCAAGTCGACCGTCTCGTGCGGCACCACCTGTTCGATGGCGACGAAACGGAGCGGGAGGACCGGCAGCTCGTCCGATGGGGCGAGCTCCTCCAGGATCTTTTGGGCGACATCGATGGCGGCGGTGGTCTGGGCATCCTCGGTGCTCGCTCCGATGTGGGGAGTGGCGATCACCCGGGGATGGGAGGCCAGGGGGTCGTCGACCGCCGGTTCCCTGGCGAAGACGTCGAGCCCGGCTCCGGCGATCTCACCCGAGTCCAGCGCGCCCAGCAGGGCATCGGCGTCGACCACGGTCCCCCGCGACGTGTTGATCAGGTAGGCCGACGACTTCATCCGACCGAGTTCGTCCGCTCCGATCAAGCCGACGGTGTCCTCCCGGGCGGGGAGATGGAGACTGACGTAGTCGGAACGGGCCAGGAGGTCCATCAGGTCGACCGGCTCGACCCCGGCCGAGCGGTACATCTCGGGGGTGGGGCGACGCTGGTTGGTGATGACGTTCATGCCGAAGGCCCTGGCCCGGGCGGCCACCTCCTGCCCGATGCGACCGAACCCGATGATGCCCAGCGTCTTGCCGGAGAGCCCGGTGCCCATCAGCTTCGATTTCTCCCAGCGTCCCTCCTTCATGGCGGCGTCCGCCTTGGGGATGTTGCGCGCCAGCGACAGCATCAGGCCGAGGGTCAACTCGGCCACCGCCACGGTGTTGGCATCGGGGCTGTTGACGACCTTGATCCCGTGCTCGGTGGCGGCCGCCACGTCGATCGTGTCGAGCCCGGCTCCCGCCCGGGCGATGACCTTGAGCCTTCCGGCGGCGGCGATGACTCCCGCCGTCACCCGGGTCGCCGACCTGACCACGATCGCCTCGAAATCCGGGATGACCTCGATGAGTACTTCCTCGGACAGGCCGGTTCGGACCTCGACGTCGAGCCTCTCGGCCATGACTTCGAGTCCGGCCTCGCTGATGGCGTCGGCGACCAGCACCCTCGGTCTGGCTTCACTCATGTCAGACTCCTCCCGCCGCCGATCACGACGACCTCTCCGGTGATGTACTCGGCCATTGCCAAGAAAGCCACCAACTCCGCCACTTCGGCCGGTTCGCCCATGCGACCCAGCGGGATGGCGGCCACCATCTTGCTACGAATGTCATCGGGGATGCCCATCGTCATCTCGGTTGCGATCAAACCGGGGGCGATGGCGTTGACCCGGATGTCGGGGGACAGCTCGATGGCCAGGGCCCGGGTCATTCCGACGATGGCGCCTTTCGACATCGAGTAGTTGTACTGACCGAAGTTCCCGAGATAGGCGCGGGAGGCGAGCGAGATGATCGACGATCCCGACCTCATTCTCGGGATGAGCCGGCGGGTGAGGTGATAGGCGGCACCGAGGTTGATGTCGAGCACGGCGGCGAAGTCGGGCCCGGCCAGGTTCACCAGGCGGGCGTCTCGGGTGATCCCGGCGTTGTTGACGAGTACCGCAACGTGGTCGTCGCCGACCGCCTGTTCCACCTGTTCCGGGCCGTCGGGGTCGGTGAGGTCCACCTGAACGGCATCGATCCGGGAGGGATCGATTCCGTCCCCGCCCATCGCGACCACCTCCTCGATCCGATCGGAGACATCCACCGCCACGACCCTGTGTCCGGCCCGCGCCAGCCGGAGGGCAACCGCCCGGCCAATGCCTCCGGCCGCACCGGTGACCACGGCCACGCTCATGCCAGCGCCTTTCCGATGTGACCGCTGCCCAGGTGGACCAGTTCGCCGGTCGGACCACCCGGTTCGCTCAGCCGTCGCACCCACCGACAGATCTCCGACCGAGTGCTCCCGTCCTCGACGGCGAGAACGTTGACCGGAACCTCATCTCGTGCGGTCTCCAGTGCCGCGGTCCTGGCCCCGGACAGGAGCCCGGTGGCGACCATCGCCCGTGGCGCTCCTCGACGGCCGAGGAGGTCGTCGGTGTCGACCACGTAGACGATGGGAAGCCGGGAGGCGGCCGCCGACCGGGACAGCTCGAATGCCAGCGTGAGGGTCGACTTCACCCAATCCCAGTCATCTGTCGGGTCGTGGGGAGCGAAGACGAGCGCATCGAGGTCGTGCAGCTCGGCGGTCCAAGACGGGGGGACGTGAAGGGGCACAGACGCGAACTTAGCGCCGTCACCGGCCGGGCGGCCGGTCGCGCTCGAGTGCTTCGAGCACCTCCCGGGTGTGTTCTCCGAGGAGTGGCGGGCGCATCCCGGACCGGGTCGGGGTGCCTTCCAGCTGGATCGGAGAGCCGACCGATCGGATGGTCCCGGCCACCGGATGGTGGTACTCCACGATCATCTGGTTGTGGATGATCTGGGGGTCGTCCCACACCTCGGGGAGCGTGAGGACCCGGCCCACCGGGAGGCCGGCCTCACCGAGGATCGCGACCCACTCCCGGGCCGTTCGCGACGCCAGCGTCTCGGTGAGTGTCGAGGTCAGCTCGGTGCGGTGCTGCATCCGGTCGGCATTGGTCGGGTAGCGATCTGCCAGGGCGGGACGCCCGAGCAGGGAACACAGGCGGGAGAAGTGCGAGTCCGAGACGACGGCCAGCGCCAGCAGCCCGTCGGCGGTCTCGAAGATCTGGTTGGGAGCCAGGAACGGCGAGGCGGTGCCGGTGCGTTCCGGCTGGCCGTCCAGGGTGAAGGCGAGGGCGTTCCACCCGGCCTGGACCGCCACCAGTCCATCCCGCAGGCTCACATCGATCCGGCTTCCCTCGCCGGTCCGGGAGCGGCCGGCGAGGGCGGCACAGATGGCCAGGGCGGCGTTCATCCCGGCCACATAGTCGCCGATGGTGGTGGCCGTCTTGGCGGGGGGACCGTGTTCATCGCCGCTGATCGACACCATTCCCGACTCGGCCTGGAACACGATGTCGATCCCGGTCCGCTGGGCGGAGGGACCGGATGCACCAAACGCCGAGATGGCGGCATAGACGACGCCGGGATTCCCGGCGGCGACATCGGGGTACCCCAGCCCGTTGGCCTCCATCACCCCGTGCCGCAGATTGTGAACCACGACGTCGGCCGTCGCGCACAGCCGGGCGGCGGCGGTCCTTCCTTCCCCGGTGGTCAGGTCGAGGACGATGGAGCGTTTGCCCCGGTTGACCGAAAGGAAGAACACCGACTCACCCTCCTGGCGGGGCCCAAAGGTTCGACCCAGATCGCCGCCGGGCGGCTCGACTTTGATGACGTCACAACCCAGGTCGGCGAGCAGCATGGCGGCATGGGGAGCGGCGATGAGGTTCCCGAACTCGATCACCGTGATCCCTGCCAGAGGGGCGTTCATCGGCCGATGCTACCCAACCCCCGGTTGCGGCTCCCTATGCTGGTCGACGTGAAACTCATCGTCCGGCTCCTCATCAACGCCTTTGCCCTCTGGCTGGCCGCCCGGTACGTTCCCGGGATCGACTTCGCCGACGGGAAGGTCACTTCGATTCTCCTGGCGGCCCTCGTGTTCGGGCTGGTCAATGCCTTTCTCAAGCCGATCTTCAAGCTGTTCTCGCTCCCGCTGGTGATCTTCACGCTGGGTTTGTTCGCGCTGGTGATCAACACCGCGCTCTTGGCCATCACCGCCCTCGTCCTGGATGACCTGACGATCGACGGATTCGTACCCGCGTTCTTGGGAGCGCTGTTGATCGCAGTGGTCAGCGCGGTGCTCAACAAACTTCTCGGCGACGACGACGACTAGCCGGAGGACCCCGGCCGCCTGGTTCGATTGGCTCCTTCGACCCACAGCGCCGTGAACAGGCCGAGATAGAGGGCGAGGGCCGCCAACGGCTTCCCTGCGTGGAAGGCCAGCGCGGTAGCTGTGGTCCATTCCGAGAGGGGATCGATCGGGGCCGAAGCCACATCGATGAACACGAAAGGGGTGGGAAGCGCCATGACCCAGAACGTTGCCCAGAACAGACCTGGTGAAATCCGGACTTGTTCCGTGGCGGAGTTGAGCCCCCGGTAGAGGAGGACGAACACCGGTATCGCCATGACGTAGTGGTGTTCCCACACGTGTTTGTAGACGAGGAAATGCACGAGCGTCCACATCAGGATGAGCTCGATGACGTGCCGGCGGCTGGTCCGGATCGTCAGGATGACCGTTGCCAGTCCGACTGCGATCGAGAGGATGGTGAGAGGAAGTCGGATGGTTTCGGTGAGTGAGGGCGCGAGATCGACCAGATCCACCTGGCCGGTTGGCCACGATCCACCAAGCCGGAGGATGGCGGTTGCCAGCAGAGCGGCGAGGCCGAGGTTTCCCGGCAGGGCGTTGGCCGTGAGACCTTCGGTGACATTGCGCCCATAGACTTCGAACGAGCCCGGCGCCGCCAGGAAGTAGGGCAGAGACATCGCCCCCACCACCATCCCCGCCACCAGCACCAGCCGCCAGCGACCCGCCTTGAGGAGAGCCGGTGCGATCAGAGCCGAGTTGGCCTTGACCAGCAGAGAGGCGGTCCAGGCGGCGTCGCCCAGCCTCACCCGCCCCGAGGGATTCGGAGTTTCCGGGTACCACCAATGGAGCATCCAGAAGAGCAGCGTCGCCATCACGAACGAGAACTGTCCGAGGTAGATCTCGAGGTAATAGGGAGAGAACAGGAGCCACAACGACATGGCCACCAGCGCCCTGCTCCGCTCGCGGAACATGCGTCGCGTCAACCACAGGTTGAGGAGCAGCAAACCCTCCAGCGCCACGACCCAGAGCCGGTATGCCGTCTGGGGGGAGAGGTTGGTAGCGAGGACTCCAAACGTCTGAGCCAGTGGCGGGGCGTAGCGATAGGGATACCAATAGGGCACGATCGAGGTATCCCGATTCCACTCGTAGACACTCACCCCGTCCTTGACATTCTGACCCGCCTGGTAGACGGCGTAGAAGTCCGCCCCCTTTCCCAGGCGATGGGTGGTATCGACGAACAGCGGATCGAGGATCCCGGTGACAAGCGACGACAGAGCCAACAGATGCACCAGGACCCCGAGACCGAACAGGATGGTGGCCCGGCGTAGGCCTCGTCCATCATCCGAGCGCGGCCGTCCGGCTCGATTGGCTTCGACCGACCCGGAACCGGTCATGACGTCAGAACGGCGCTCGATCGACCCCGACGACCTTCACCAGGACCAGGTCCTTCCCGGCGGTGCCCGTCATGGTGCCCACCTGGGCGAGAGCCCGTGAACCGTTGTCCAGTTCGACCAGGGCAGTGAGGCTCTTCGACTGCAGGCACGATCCGGCGAACACTCGCAGCGTGCCGCTCCAGATCCCGGCCTCGGGGTCGGTGACGACGAGGTCGGCCTTGCCCACGTCGAGGAGCAGGCCATTGCGATCGAGAACTCTCGCCTTGCCGGAGTAGGTGGCACTCATCGGGCAAAGGGTAGCGGTGACCACCCGGCCAATCTGACCCACCCGCTGTTCCATCCGGTCCGGAAACCGGGAAACGGCGTTCTGCGGGTACAACCGTCGTAGATCGAGGAGGATCCTCGGGTCAGCGGCGACCACGGGCGGGGTTGCGACGCCGGCCGCGAGCGGCCGTACGCTCGACCGCCTTGCCCACGGCGATGGTGCCGACCCGGCCACCGGTCTCACCGGTGAGCCAGTCCTCGCCCGGATCCTGCACCCGCTCGGGAAGCCCGACCGAACGCTGGATGTGGCGGGCAGCCGTCACCTGGTCGTTGATGACGAGGGAGACCACGACTCCGCTGCTACCGGCCCGGGCGGTCCGGCCCGAGCGGTGGAGATAGTCCTTGGGATCGGCCGGCAGGTCGAAGTGGACGACACTCGCCACCCCGTCGACGTGGATCCCGCGGGCGGCCACGTCCGTGGCGACCAGGGCCTTGACCCGGCCGGAAGCAAAGGCCGCCAGCGCCCGGGTGCGCTGTCCCTGCGAGCGACCGCCGTGGATGGCGGCGGCGGAGACACCCATCCTGTCCAATTGCTCTGCCACCCGGTCGGCGCCGTGGCGGGTGCGGGTGAAGACGATGCTGGGCATCGATGAGTCGACGATCCTGGCGGTGGTCTCCACTCGGTCGGCGTGAGCAACCCGCCAGAAGTAGTGGGAGGCGTCGCCGTGGTCCTCGGCTTCGACGACGTCGTGGCGGGCCGGATCGTTCTGGTAACGGCGGATCAGCTCGCCGACGTCGCCGTCCAGGGTGGCCGAGAAGAGCATCGTCTGGCGGTCGGGATTGGTCTGATCGAGCAATGTCCGCACCTGGGGCAGGAACCCCATGTCGGCCATCCGGTCCGCCTCGTCGACGACGACGATGTCGACATCGGCGAGGGAAACCCAACGCTGCTCGATGAGATCGGTCAGGCGGCCGGGGGTGGCGACGAGGATGTCGACACCTCGGTTCAACTGACGGCGCTGGAACTCGTATCCCACCCCACCGTAGATCGCAAACACCCAGCGTCCCCCCGACTCACCGAGTGTGCCCAACTCCTGGGCGATCTGTTCTGCCAGCTCACGGGTCGGTGCCAGCACCAGGGCACGGGGGCGCTTCACCTCGGCCTGGGCGACTCTGGCCATGAGCGGGAGCCCGAACGCCAGGGTCTTGCCGGAGCCGGTGGGAGCGCGACCGAGAATGTCACGACCGGTGAGGGCGTCGGGAATGGAGGCGGCCTGGATGGGGAAAGGCTCGACGATGCCGCGGGCGGCCAGGTTGGCGACGAGTTTCTCGGGAACGCCGAGATCGGCGAAGGTTGTCATTGGGTCTTGCTCCTCTGCCCGCCATGCGACGGACTGATTGGTACGGGAAACGGGTCGACCCGCGTGAATCCGTACACAAAACGAGGATCGAGAGAGCCTCCAACGGCGCGTATTCCACGGCTCGGAGGAGGCGGTGACGACATGGTATCACGCGTCGGGTCGGCGACCAGCATCTGGTCGTCGACGGGGAACTGAAGCGGGGCGGTCAGCCTGGCGGGCCGGCGATCAGGTGAATGAGGTCGTCTGCGCAGTCTTCGGTGGTCCGGCCCATCGTCGCGATCACCAGGTCGGGCGTCTCGGGCGCCTCGTAGGGGGCGTCGATGCCCGTGAAGTCGGTGAGCTTGCCGGACCGTGCCAGCCGATAGAGGCCTTTGGGGTCGCGCGCTTCACAAACCTCGATCGGGGTGTCGACGAACACCTCCAGGAAGGGGAGACCCGCCTCCGCGTGCCTGGTCCGGGCGGTCGCCCGGTCGGCCCGATAGGGACTGATGACAGGCACCAGCACGACGAGTCCGGCGTCCGCCATGAGCCGGGCGACCTCGGCCACCCTCCGCACGTTTTCGGTTCGGTGTTCGGGTGAGAATCCGAGGTCGCCATTGAGTCCATGACGCACGTTGTCACCGTCGAGCACGTAGGCGGCGCGGCCCGACTCGACCAGCAGACGCTCCACCGCATGGGCGATCGTCGATTTCCCGGACCCCGACAGCCCGGTGATCCAGACGGTGAGCCCCGGGCCTCCGGTGATGAAGCTGCGGGCGGACCGGGGTAGGTCACCCTGGTGCCATACGACGTTGGGAGAGCGGTCGTTGCCTGCGCCGGTCACGCCGCCGGACCCGTGATGATCCCAGCTCCCACCGTGGCGTTGGTGGTCTCGTCCACGAGGATGAACGAACCCGTGTCCCGATTGCGCCGGTATTCGTCGAAGAAGAGGGGCACCGAGGATCGCAATCGCACCCGGCCGATCTCGTTGAGCGAGAGCGAGTCGGCGCTCTCGTCGCGGTGGAGTGTGTTGATGTCGAGGCGGTATTGCAGTTCCTTGACCACCGCCCTGCCCCAGCGACTGGTGTGCTTGATCGAATACTTGCCACCCGGTGCCAGGCGGGCAGCATCGCCCATCCAGCAGATCATGGCGTCGAGGTCCTGGCCGACGTGAGGCTGGTTGTGGGGGCGGCAGATCATGTCGCCCCGGCTGATGTCGATCTCGTCTTCCAGTCGCATGACAACCGACAGCGGTGGCGCCGCTTCGGCCAGGGGGCCTTCGAAGGTGTCGATGGAAGCGATCCGGGTCTGGAAGCCGGAGGGCAGCACCACGACCTCGTCGCCCGGTCGAAACACGCCACCCATCACCTGGCCGGCATAACCCCGGTAGTCCTGGTGCTCCATGGTGTGAGGGCGGATCACGAACTGAACCGGGAACCGGCAGTCGATCATGTTGCGGTCGCTGCCGATGTGGATGTCCTCGAGAAGGTGCAACACGGAGGGTCCCCGATACCACGGCATCGCCGCCGATTCTTCGACGATGTTGTCGCCTTTGAGGGCGGACACCGGAACGAAGCGAAGGTCGGTGATGTCGAGGCGGGCGGCGAAGGTGCGGAACTCGTCGACGATCTCGTCGTACCTGGCCTCCGAGTAGTCGACCAGGTCCATCTTGTTCACACACAACACCAGGTGGGGCACCTGGAGCAGGGAGGCGATGAACGAATGCCTCCTGGTTTGCTCGAGGATCCCCTTGCGGGCATCGATGAGGACGAGGGCGATGTCGGCCATGGAGGCACCGGTGACCATGTTGCGGGTGTACTGGATGTGCCCCGGGGTATCCGCCAGCACGAACTTGCGCTTGGGGGTGGCGAAATAGCGATAGGCGACGTCGATCGTGATGCCCTGCTCGCGTTCGGCCCGGAGGCCATCGGTGAGGAGCGCCAGATCCACGTAGTCGGATCCCCGTCGCCGGCTGGCCTCTTCGATCGCCTCCATCTGGTCCTCGAAGATCTGCTTGGTGTCGTAGAGCAGCCGGCCGATCAGGGTCGACTTGCCGTCGTCGACCGAACCGGTGGTGGCGAGACGGACCAGTTCCATCATCAGAAGTACCCCTCTCGCTTGCGGTCCTCCATGGCGGCCTCGGCAGTCTTGTCGTCGGCCCGGCTGGCGCCTCGCTCGGTGATGCGGCTGGCGGCGACCTCGGCGATGATGTCGTGGATGTCGGCCGCGGTCGACTCGAAGGCACCGGTACATGTCATGTCGCCCACGGTCCTGAAGCGCACCACCGCCTCGAAGACCTCCTCCCCGTCCATCCGGCCGAGGACCGGGCTGTCGGCCATCAACATCCCGTCCCGGGCAAACACCCGGCGGCGGTGGGCGAAGTAGACCGAGGGAAGCTCGATCTTCTCCTGGGCGACGTACTGGTAGACATCCATCTCGGTCCAGTTGGAGATGGGGAACACTCGGATGTGCTCGCCGATCCGGTGGCGGGCGTTGTAGAGGCTCCACAGCTCGGGTCGCTGGTTCTTGGGGTCCCACTGGCCGAAATCGTCGCGGAAGCTGAAGACCCGTTCCTTGGCTCGCGCCTTCTCCTCGTCGCGCCTGGCGCCACCGAAGACGACATCGAAGCGGTGGGTGGCGATGGCGGTCAGCAACGATTCGGTCTGAAGCCGGTTGCGGCTGGCGCGGGGACCGGTCTCTTCGACCACCCTGCCTTGGTCGATCGCCTGCTGGACCGAGGCGACGATCAGAGTGGCCCCCACCTCCGCCACGGTGCGATCGCGGAAATCGATCACCTCGGCGAAATTGTGCCCGGTGTCCACGTGCATGACCGGGAAGGGAAGCCGAGCCGGGTAGAACGCCTTGACCGCCAGTCTCAACACCACCGCGGAGTCCTTGCCGCCGGAGAAGAGCAGGACCGGGCGCTCGCTCTCGGCCACGGCCTCGCGGATGATGTGGATCGCTTCACTTTCGAGCGCGCGAAGGTGATCGAGTTGGTAGGTCACGTGGCCAGGTTATCGGGCCTCCAGACGACCCGCTAAACCACCAATCCGGTGGTATCACCCTTCGTTCGACTCAGATCGGGGGGTCAGGCGCGCTCCCGATGGGTCTGATCGTGGAGGGTTGCCACCGGTCCCGGCTTCCGAGGGTGGTGTCGTGTGCTCCGGTTTCGCCCATCGCCGGGATGTTGCCGACGATTGACAGTCGTCGCGGCACGCATAGAATCCCTCTTGGGATGAGTAAGTTGACCTACAAAGTCAACTAAGGGGTCGAGTGGGAGGATCGGGAGTTGGCGTCTCTTGTGGTTCTGGCGCTGGTGGGCCTCGCCGCCCAGCTGGTCGACGGCGCGTTGGGCATGGCGTACGGCGTCACCTCGACCACACTCCTGGTGGCGAGCGGGATCGCCCCGGCCATGGCCTCGGGTTCGGTCCACCTCGCCGAAGTGGGGACCACCCTCCTCTCCGGCGCCGCCCACTGGCGATTCGGGAACATCGATTGGAGGATGGTGGTCAAGCTGGGTGTCCCCGGCGCCATCGGCGCCTATCTCGGCGCCACCGTCCTCTCGAATCTGTCCACCGAGAGTGCCAGGCCGTGGATGGCGGCCATCCTTCTGGCGTTGGGATTGCTGTTGCTCGGGCGCTTTGCGTGGAAGGGCGCTCGAACCGGCCGTCAGCACCTCGGGTTCCAGGCCCGATTCCTCTCACCGCTGGGACTGGTGGCCGGATTCGTGGATGCCACCGGTGGCGGCGGCTGGGGCCCGATCGCCACCCCGACGATGCTCATCGCCGGGCGAACCGAAGTGGCGAAGGTGATCGGGTCGGTGTCGGCGAGCGAGTTCCTGGTCTCGTTGGCTGCCAGTATCGGTTTCCTGCGTGCGCTTGGCGCCGAGGGGGTCAACTGGCGGATCGCCGGGGCCCTGCTGGCCGGAGGGGCAGTGGCGGCTCCTTTCGCCGCCTGGCTGGTTCGGGTGGTCGCTCCTCGCATCCTGGGGACGCTCGTCGGTGGCCTGATCGTCCTCACGAACACCCGCACGTTGCTGAACGCGGTCGAGGTGGCCGGTGGTGTTCGTCTCGGTCTCTACCTGCTCATCGTCACCGTGTGGTTGGGGGGAGTGGCGATGGCAGCCCGGGGACATCGCCAGGAGGTAGAGGCCCTCGCCCCGTCGAGGCTGGTCGAGGTGTGAGTCAGCGCGAAGGGGGTGCCGGGCTGAGCCCGACTGCCGCCCACCGGCCCTCCGCTCCTTCCGCCAGCATGGCGAAGGTGGTGCGTTCGAGTATGGCGATGGTGGCGTCGCGGACCTCCCACCACACGGAGCGCAGGGAACAGCCGTCCTCCATCGGGCACCGTTCCGGTTCGCTCCGAGTCGAACACTCGATGGGGGCGAGCTGGCCCTGGAAGATCCTGACGATCCGCTCCAGGGTGATGTCCGCCGGGTCGTGGTTCAGCCGGTAGCCGCCGGCGGGTCCTCGCTCCGCCCGCACGACCCCGGC
Organism: Actinomycetota bacterium; assembly: GCA_036745195.1. Taxonomy (GTDB): domain Bacteria; phylum Actinomycetota; class Acidimicrobiia; order Spongiisociales; family ZC4RG35; genus JBFHRE01. The sequence goes on from DAIOGO010000003.1 coordinate 18,569, forward strand.
GTCTCTCAGCTGAGCCAGGATCTGTTTCATGAAGGGCTCCGACACCTCCACGTGCCGGGCCAGTTCCTCGGCGGTGCGAAGCCGCCCGGGTACCAGCGCCAGTGCCAGGACTGCCCTTGTCGCGTAGTCGGTCTTCCGGGTGATCCACATAGTTGACCATCGTAGTCAACATTGGGGCGAACTCCGGCCGTGGGCGGGGCCCTCGGCCCGTTCGCCGCCCTAGCGATTGATGTCGGGGAGCATCTCCGATCGGAGCACGATCTCGTGGCGATGGGAGCGATGGGCCTCAACCACCGCCTGGACGGCCTCAGATCTGGTGCGAGACAACTCCTCGCGCAGTGCTTCGACCTGTCCCTCGAGGCGCTCGATCCTCGATTGGAGGGCCATCACCCGCTTGACCCCCTCGAGATTGAGCCCTTGTTCGGTCAACTCCTGGATCAGGGTCAACCGTTCGATGTCGGCTTGGCTGTAACGCCGGGTGCCACCGGGAGTCCGGTATGGCTCGATGAGCCCCTTCCGCTCGTAGATTCGCAGCGTCTGCGGGTGCATCCCGGACAGCTCGGCCGCCACCGAGATCACGAACACGGCATGCTGTCGTTTGTTCATCGGTGTCTCCAGTGTTGCCTGCTCATGTTCTCAGGTGAGCCCGCAGATCCTCGGTATCGAACTCGGACAGTTGTTCCAGAAGCCGTCGTTCGTCGCGGGAGAGTTTGGTGGGCACGACGACATCGATCTTGACCAGCAGATCACCTTGTTTGCCCCGGGCCGGCTGGACTCCACGCCCTCTCACCCGGAAGGTCTTGCCGGGTTGGGTGCCGGGAGGGATCCGGAGCGTGACGGTTCCCTCCAGGGTGGGGACGTCGAGTTTGGCCCCCAGCGCCGCCTCGGCGTAGGTGACCGGCACCGTGACGGTGAGGTCGTTCTTCGAGCGGCCAAAGAGGGGATGGCGATCCACCGTCACCGTCACCAGCAAGTCGCCGGCCGGCCCGCCGTTCGACCCCGGCGAGCCCTTGCCCGGCAAACGGATGGTGGCGCCATCGCGTACTCCGGCCGGGACCTTGACGTTGATGGTCCTGGTTCGTGTCTGCCGGCCGGCGCCGCGGCAGTTTGTGCAGGGGGTGTCGATGAGCGAACCGCGGCCGCGACATTGCGGGCAGGTCTGGGGGAATGCGAACAAACCCTGGCTCTGGGCGATCTGACCGGCTCCGTGGCAGGTGGGGCAGGTAGTGGCGCTGGTCCCCGGTTCGGCCCCCGATCCGTGACAACGCGAACAGGTGGCCTCACCCCGCACGTTGACCTGGGTGGTGACCCCGTGCACGGCGTCCTCGAAGGGGAGGTGAAGGGTGGCGGCGGTGTCGGCCCCCTGCTGGGGACCACGCCCCCCGCCCCGTCGGCCCGAGCCTGACCCGAAGAGGTCGCCGAGCCCGGCCCCACCCAGCAGGTCACCGAGATCCTCGACTCGGAACGTCTGGCCTCCGAAGCCCTGGCCGCCGAAGCCGCCCCTGGCGCCGAAGCCGCCGGTGGCAACAAGGCGGCGAAACTCGTCGTACTCCTTGCGCTTCTCCTCGTCCCCCAGCACCGAATAGGCCTCGGAGATCCGTTTGAACTCGTCCTCGGCCTTGCTGTCGCCGGGGTTGGCATCCGGGTGGTGTTTCTGGGCGAGCTTGCGGTATGCCTTCCTCACCTCGGCGGCGGTGGCGTCCTTGCCGACCCCGAGCACCTGGTAGAAGTCCTTCTCGGCCCAGTCCTGGTTCATCTCAGTCGCGTCCTTCGAGCCCGACCAGGGCCGCCCGGATCACCTTTCCCCGCAGCCGGTAGCCGCGCCGCATCTCGTCACTCACCACCAGGCGGGAGCCGTCACCGGAGGTGACGACCGCCTCGTGGATCTCGGGGTCGAAGGGCTCCTCGAAGGTGGGGATCGGCTCCAATCCCTCCTTGGCGAGGATGTCCATCAGCTGGTTGTGGGTGGAGCGGACCCCACCCAGCAGGTTCTCGACGGTGACCGTGCCGGCGTCGACCTGGATGGCTGCGTCGAAGCTGTCCAGAACCGGCAGCAGCGCGCCCAGCACCCGCTCCGAGGCGCGCTCAACCGTGATCTGCTGCTCTCGCATCGACCGTTTCCGGAAGTTGTCGAAATCGGCCGCCACCCGACGGAGATCGTCCAGATACGAGGTCGCCTCGTCCCGGGCCGTCGCCAGCTCCCTGAGGAGCAGGTCACGAGCTTCCTCGGGGTCGGCCGGGAGATCGAGGCCGAGTGTCAGCGGATCGGGAGTCTCCGGCCGACCGTGAGTTTCCACCGCCGGCAGCACCGTCCCTTCGGTGATCTCGACGTCCGGATCCGTCTGATCGATCTGTTCGCTCATCGGCCCCCCTCGGGGGTGGTGCGGATCATGTCTGGTCGTCTCCCTCGTCGACGATCTCGGCCTCGACGATGTCCTCGTCCGACGAGCCGCCGTCTTCACCTGACCCACCGGCGGCGGCCTGGGCCGCCTCCTGGTACACCCGGGTGAAGGCGTTCTGGCTGGCCTCGATCAACGCCTCCATGGCGGTGCGGATCGCCGGTGTCTCCGATGCCTCGTTGCCGAGCACCGTCTTGAGTTCGGCGAGCTTGGACTCGATGGCCTCTCGCTCCTGCTGGTTCACCGTGTCGGCGTTGTCCTTGAGGACCTTCTCGGTCTGATGGACGAGCTGGTCGGCCTGATTGCGGGTCTCCACCGCCTCGCGCCGTTTGCGGTCTTCGTCGGCATAGGCCTCGGCGTCCTTGACCATGCGGTCGATGTCATCGCTGGACAGGGCGGTCCCTCCCGTGATGGTCATCGCCTGCTCCTTGCTGGTGGCCATGTCCTTGGCCGAGACGTTGACGATGCCGTTGGCATCGATGTCGAACGTGACCTGGATCTGCGGGATACCCATCGGGGCAGGCGGGATTCCGGTGAGACGGAACTTGCCGAGGCTCTTGTTGTCGGCCGCCATCGCCCGTTCGCCCTGCAACACGTGGATCTCGACCTCGGGCTGGTTGTCCTCGGCGGTGGTGAAGGTTTCGGTCCGCCGGTAGGGAATGGTGGTGTTGCGCTCGATCATCTTCGTCAGCACGCCACCCTTGGTCTCGATCCCGAGCGTGAGGGGGGTGACGTCGAGCAACAGGATGTCCTTGACGTCGCCCTTGAGGACACCGGCCTGGATGGCTGCCCCGGCGGCGACCACCTCATCGGGGTTCACACCCTTGTGGGGTTCCTTCCCGGTGAGTGACCGAACCAGTTCCTGCACGGCCGGCATCCGGGTCGAGCCCCCGACCAGGACGACGTGATCGATCTCGCCGACCGGGATCCCGGCGTCCTTGACCGCCTGGTTGAAGGGTCTCCGGCATCGTTCCAGCAGATCTTCGGTGAGTTTCTGGAACTCGGCGCGGCTCAGCTTCTTCTGGAGGTGGAGCGGGCCCTGGGCGGTAGCGGTGATGAACGGGAGGTTGATCTCGGTCTCGGCCACCTGGGACAGCTCGATCTTGGCCTTCTCGGCCGCTTCCTTCAGCCGCTGGGTAGCCATCCGATCGGCCGCCAGGTCGACGCCGTTTTCGTCTTTGAAGGTCTTGACGAGCCATTTCACGACCGCGTCGTCCCAGTCGTCGCCTCCCAGGTGGGTGTCGCCCGAGGTGGCTTTGACCTCGAACACACCCTCGCCGATGTCGAGTACGGATACGTCGAAGGTTCCCCCACCGAGGTCGAACACGAGGATGGTGTGGTCCGTGTCCTTGTCGAGACCGTAGGCGAGCGAGGCGGCGGTGGGTTCGTTGATGATGCGCAAGACGTTGAGACCGGCGATGGCGCCGGCTTCCTTGGTGGCCTGGCGCTGGGCGTCGTTGAAATAGGCGGGGACGGTTATGACCGCGTCGGTCACCGGTTCGCCGAGATAGGACTCGGCGTCTCGCTTGAGTTTCATCAGGATCCGGGCGGAGATCTCCTGGGCGGTGTACTTCTTGCCATCGGCCTCGATGCTCCACGAGGTGCCCATGTGCCGCTTCACCGAGCGGATCGTCTTCTCGGGATTGGTGATCGCCTGGCGTTTGGCCACTTCACCCACCAACACCTCGGAGTCCTTGAACGCCACCACCGAGGGGGTGGTTCGCCCACCTTCGGCGTTGGCGATGATGGTTGGTTCCCCACCGTCGAGGGTGGCGATCACCGAGTTGGTGGTTCCCAGGTCGATTCCGACTGCGCGGGCCATTGATTTCTCCTTGATGAGGTTGCGGTAGGAAGTCTGTGAATGCAGAGCTTGCTGAAGGGGAGTATAGCAATCTGAGTGAGGTATTGTCAGATTTCCACACAGAGGAATACTGGCATCGGAGACGAGGTTGTCGAAGGCCAGACGATCCCCCACAGGAGAGCTCATGCCCGAAACCGATCAGACCAGTCTCCCCGTCCTCCCGCTCCGCAACGGAGTGGTGTTCCCCCATATGGTGGTGACCCTCCACATCGAAACCTCCGAGGGCCGGGATGCGCTGGCGGCCGCCGCCCGGGCGGATGGGCGTCTGCTCCTCGTCCCCAGAATCGATGGCCGCTACGCGGCGGTGGGGACGATCGCCGAGATCCAGCAGGTGGACGATTCCAACGTCGTTGTCTCCGGCCTGGCCCGGGCCAGGGTCGGGGCGGGGTCCACCGATCATGACGGTGCCCTGTGGGTTGAGGTGGAGGTCTATCCCGAAGTCGACATGGTCGACTCGGAACTCGAGGCCCTGGTCGACGAATACCGGGCAGTCGTCACTGCCGTCATGGAACATCGCGGAATCGGGGCGGTGGCGGAGCGGATTCTCGGCATGGACAACCCCAGCCGGCTGGCCGACCTGGCGGTCTATTCCCCCGATCTCTCCGTCGAGCAGAAGACGGAAGTGTTGGAGACGCTCGACATCCGGCAGCGGCTGGGGAAGTTGCTCACCTGGATGCGCGAAGTCCTCGCCGATCTCGAGCTCAGGACCAAGGTCCGCAAGGACGCCACCGAACGGATCGACAAGTCGCAGCGGGACTACCTGCTCCGCCAGCAACTGGAAGCGATCCGCAAGGAACTGGGGGACGAGGTCGACGTCTCCTCCGAGTATCGGGCCAAGGCGACCGGGTTGCCCGAGACCGTCCGAGAAGTCGTAGAACGGGAGATCGATCGGCTCGAACGCATGAGCGACCAGTCCCCGGAACACTCGTGGATCCGGACCTGGCTCGACACCATGTTCTCGGTGCCGTGGACGACCAAGTCGGATGATCGACTCGATCTGCGGGAGGCGTGGGCGGTGCTCGACGGCGACCACACCGGTTTGCACGATGTGAAGGAGCGCATCGTCGAGCATCTGGCCGTCCGCAAGCTCAGGGCGGAGCGTGGTGTCACCGGTGACGACCGGCGTTCGGGCGCCATCCTGCTGCTGGTGGGCCCGCCCGGGGTCGGCAAGACCTCCCTCGGGGAGTCGGTTGCCAAGGCGCTTGGGAGGCGTTTCGTCCGGGTCGCCCTCGGTGGTGTCCGCGACGAGGCCGAGATCCGTGGCCACCGCCGTACCTATGTCGGAGCACGGCCCGGTCGAATCGTGCGCGCCCTGACGGAGGCGGGAACCATGAACCCGGTCTTCCTGCTCGACGAGATCGACAAGGTGGGCAACGACTGGCGGGGTGATCCGTCTGCCGCCCTCCTCGAGGTTCTCGATCCCGCCCAGAACCACACGTTCCGGGACCACTATCTGGAGGTCGACCTCGACCTGTCCGACATCGTGTTCGTCGCCACCGCCAATGTGGTCGACACCATCCCTGCCGCCCTGCTCGACCGAACCGAGCTGATCCGGATCGACGGCTACACCGATGTCGAGAAGGTCGACATCGCCCGCGACCATCTGCTTCCCCGCCAACTCCTCGGCGCCGGTCTGGAGCCCGAGGAGCTGGAGGTGACCGATGCCGCCCTCGCCGTGATCGTCGACCGTTACACCCGTGAGCCGGGAGTTCGCTCCCTCGAACGAGAGCTCGGAAAGCTGGCCCGTAAGGTGGCGACCGCGGTCGCCTCCCGGGTGGACGCCGGTGACGGCCACGGTCCTGACGGTGATCGAGACACCGTTTTGGTCGGTCCCGATGATGTCATCGCCTATCTCGGCAAACCCCGGGTCTGGAAGGACGAGGCGAAGGATCGGACCGACGTGGCCGGAGTGGCCACCGGCCTGGCGGTGACCGGCGCCGGCGGAGACGTGCTCTTCGTGGAGGCGAGTGCCCTGGAAGGCGACCCGGGACTCACACTCACCGGCCAGTTGGGCGATGTCATGAAGGAGTCTGCCCGGATCGCCCTCTCGTATGTCGCCGCCCACGGTCCGGCGATGGGGGTGCCCGCACAAGATCTGCAGCGCCACATCCATCTGCACGTTCCTGCCGGGGCCATCCCCAAGGACGGGCCTTCGGCCGGGGTCACGATGGCCACCGCCCTGGTGTCGTTGATGACGGGGCGCAAGGTCAGGGCCGAGGTGGGGATGACCGGGGAATTGACCCTGCAGGGCAAGGTGCTCCCGATCGGTGGGGTGAAACAGAAGGTGCTCGCCGCCCACCGGGCGGGGATCAGCGAGGTGATCCTCCCGGCCCGCAACGAGATAGATCTGGACGACGTCCCCGAGTCGGTTCGATCCCATGTCCGCTTCCACCTCGTCTCGAACATCGAGGAGGTGCTGGCGGTGGCGCTGGTCGAACGAGAACCGGAGACGGGGTTGCGGTCAAGACTCGATGACCACGTGGGGGAACCCTGAACCGGTAGCTGTTTATCCGCCCGCCCCTAGCCCCTGGCCGCCGATTCAGTCCGTGGTTGCGAGAGGTCCCGGCTTTCGAGCCGGGACCTCTCGCGTCATGGGTCCGTCACATGCGCCGGTGGGAGAGCGAGGGCAGCACCTCCCTCACCTCGCCGACCCGGTCCGCCGCGATCTCGGCGGTGGCCAGTCCCGGCTCCACTCCCAGCTCGGCGATGACCAACCCCATCGGGTCGATCACCGTCGAGTGACCTGTGTACCAGGGCTCCGACAAGCCGGAGGCCACTACGAAGACGGTGTTCTCGACGGCTCTCGCCTTGAGCAGGGTGCGCCAGTGATCCACCTTGTGCTCACCCGCCACCCACCCGGCGGGCACGACGAGGGCCTGTGATCCCCGGGCAGAGAGCGCCCGCCCCAGTTCCGGGAAACGCAAGTCGTAACAAGTCATGATTCCGAGGCGAAAGCCCTCGAGATCCACGACGCACGGATCCAACGGCCCGGGAACGACCCGCTCCGACTCGCTGAACCCGAACGAGTCGAACAGATGGATCTTCCGGTAGGAACCAAGGAGTGTTCCCCGCCGGTCGATGATCACCACCGTGTTGTGAACCCGTTGTTTGCCGGCCGATTCCCAGACTCCGGCGACGATGGCCCTCTCGGATCGGGATGCCATCTCCTGGAGGCTGGTCACGAAAGGTCCGTCGAGGGGCTCGGCCACAGCCGTCAGGTCGACCCGCGGTCGGAAGTCGTGCATCACTCCTTCCGGAAACACGACCAGGTCTGTCTCCGTGGTCTCCACCACATTTGAGATCCGGCCGAGGACTTCGGCCTTGTCGGCCAGAGAGGGGAGTTGGGCGACCGTCACCTGCATCGAGGGATCCCTCGCCGGCATCTCCCGTGTGCCGGCCATCGCCGTTCGAATGGCGCGACGCCGGGCGGCACCGGGGTCACGACCGCCGCCCGGCGGTCAACCCGGCGACCAGCGCCTCGGCGGCGGGAACGACGATTGCGATCATGTCGTCGTAGTCACGTTCGGACCCGTGATAGGGGTCGGGCACATCCTCGCCGTCCGCCCTGAACATCCTGATCTTGGCGCGGATCGTCGGGTCGGGGGCCAGTGCCAGCAGATCGTCGTGGTTCCACCGGTCCATGGCCACCACGAGATCGAAGTACTCCAGGTCGGCCGGGGACACCTGCCGGGCGGTCCCGCTCAGTTCGAGTCCTACCCGGCCGGCGGCCGCCACCGAACGGGGGTGCGGCGGCCGGCCCAGATGCCAGGTACCGGTGCCCGCCGAGTCGACCTCGAGGTCCAGACCGGCCCGGTTTCCGGCCCTCCTGATGGCTGCCTCCGCCGCCGGCGACCGGCAGATGTTGCCGGCGCATACGGCCAGGATCCGCCGAATCGGGGAATCAGCCGCCGTCATCGGCGGCAGGTTGCTGCGGGGAGATCGCCGCCAGCCGGGTACGGGCCAGCTCGACGTAGGCCTCCTCCGTGTCGAATCCAACGAAATGGCGATCCGCCTGCCGGGCGGCGACTGCGGTGCTGCCCGAGCCGATGAACGGGTCGAGCACCAGATCGGAGCGGTACGTGTACAACTCGATCAGGCGCCGGGGTAGTTCGAGGGGAAAGGGGGCCGGGTGTCCGACCCGGGTGGCCGACTCCGATGGGATCTCCCACACATCGAGGGTTGCCTGCATGAACTCCTCGCTGGAGATGGTCGGCTCGTGCGGGAGCCCCCTTTCCTGGCGGTCGCCCCGCTTGATGGCCCGGTCGAATCGGCCTTTGGAGGCGATCACCACTCGCTCGGAGAGGTCGCGGAGCACCGGGTTGGCGGGTGAGCGGAACGAGCCCCAGGCACAGGAACCGCCTGCCCCCTTCGCCTTCTGCCAGATGATCTCACCCCGCAGCAGCAGCCCGAGGCGGTCCTGGAGGATGTGGATCACGTCTGCCGAGAGCGAACGGTACGGCTTGCGTCCCAGGTTGGCGACGTTGATGGCGAGACGGCCCCCTGGTTCGAGCTTCTCGGCGCAGACCGCCAGTACCTCCTCGAGCATCGTCAGGTAGTCGATGTAGCTCTCGGGGATGTGGCCCCGATCGAGATCGAGCTCGTAGTCCTTGCCGGCGAAATAGGGGGGCGAGGTGACCACCAGCGCCACCGACCGGTCGGCCACCTGGCGCTCGGTCATGGCCCTGGCATCACCGTGGAAGATGGTGTCGACCACGACCGGCGACTCGACTCGCTGGTCGGCAGAAACGACCGGAGGGGAGAACCGCTGGTAGAACCCGGAGGCATCGTGGCTCTCCCGCCGGCTGGAGCCGAACGACGAGGTGGCGGTGGCGCGCAACGAGGGCATGGACTGAGAAGCGTACCGGGAGGCGGGGCAGGGACCCGGGCATTGGGACCTCCCTCAGGTCCCCCGGTCGACTTCCGCCCGCTCGGTCAAGTCGAGTTCGATCGACGTTCTGACGGTCGTGAATTCGCCAATGGCCTCGAGGAAGCTGGTGAGCTGGGTGGGGGTCTGGGCGAGCGTGGTGGTGAAACGGATACCGGCTCTCCCATGAGGCACGATCGGAAAACCGGAGACGTTGGCGAGGAACCCCGCCTCGCGCAACGCCAGGGTCACCTCGATCGCCTCGTCCAGTGGCCCGATCTCGGCAAACCACACCGGGGTGGGGGCGGTGGCGGCCAGCCGGACTCCGACCCGGGTGGAGGTGGCGATCACCGTTTCGAAGCGCTCTGTCAGGCGCCGCTGCAGGTCGGGGTGCTCGTCCGAGAGCAGGATCTCTGCGGCGGCCACCCCGGCCGCCAGTTCGGCGGTCTGGACCGGCCCCCCGAAGGTCAGCGTCCCCCCGGTGCGCAGCAGGCGTTTGCGGGTCGTTTCGTCGGGGCAGATGAGAAGTCCACCTCCGGCGCCGAAAGTCTTGGAGAGGGAGGCAGAGACGATCATGCGTTCGTGGATCCGATGGCCGTCGAGCACCAACCCGCGCCCGTTCTCGCCCGCCCAGCCAAACCCGTGGGCATCGTCGAGATAGGAATGCAGAGCCGGGTGCTCGTCCATCAGGGTCCGGATCTCGGCGATGGGACCGATATCGCCGAACATCGAGTAGATGCTGTCGGCCACGTACCAGACCCGGGCCGGAGCCCGTTCGATGATCACCCGTAGGGCGGCGAGGTCGTTGTGAGGGATGGTCTCGACGCTCACCCCCCGCGAGGAGAGGACCGAGCAGGCGAGGTGCAGGGAGGCGTGGGCCTGGGCATCGATGGCGACGATGTCGTTGTGCTCGACGATGGCCGGAAGCGCCGCCAGGTGGGCGAGGGTGGTGGACCCGGTGACGATCACCGGGGCAGTCGTGATCTCGGACAGCAGCGATTCGAGCGTCTGGTACAGGCCGAGCGACGAATAGGTACGGGAGGAGGAATAGGACACCCCGAACGAGCGAACCCCGCCCACCGCTGCTTCGATCAACTCGGGGCGGCGGTTGAGGCCGAGGTAGGAGCAGGACCCCATGTTGATCAGGGTCTTCCCCTCGACCTCGACGGTGCCGTCTTCGCCCACCGAATCGACACTGACCTGGATGAGCCCGAGATTCTCGGCGGCTTCGGAGTCGCGCTCCCACTTGCGAGCGGCGCGCATGTGCTGCTGCTGAGAGTTGGCTCTCATCGTTCCCCTTCAGTTGGTGGACCTGGCGTGTGAGCCAGACCGTACGTGATGGCGAACACCGCCGACAAGGGCTATTCGGGAAACTATCCCTTTCCAGAACTACGCAGTATGCTTGCTAGTGCAAGCACATTTCGTCCATCCTCGATCCGGCCGGGCGGCCTCGTTGGATGGGGAGGCGCGATGATGATTCCTCATGTTCAGATCCGATCCCGGAATGGGCTCGAGTTGATGATTCGCCCAGTCCTCCCCGAGGACGGAGCGTTGATCGAGAAGGGGTTCGAACATCTCTCCGAGCGTTCCCGCTACCAGCGGTTCCTGGCGCCGATCACTTCGCTGTCGCGGAGCCAGTTGAGCTACCTGTCCGAGGTGGATCAGGAACGGCATGTGGCGTTGGGCGCCCTACACGGGACAGAGCCGGTGGGGGTGGTGAGGATGGTGGGTCTTCCCGACGCCGAGACCGAGGCCGACATCGCCATCACCCTGGTGGACGACTACCAGGGGCAGGGGATCGGATCGGAACTGCTCCGGGTGATGGCGGTGGTGGCAAGGCATCGTGGTATCACCCGGCTCCACTTCGATGTGGCGGCCGAGAACATCCCCATGCTCAAGCTGCTGGGGCGGCTTGCAGAACTGGAACGGGATGAGACGGGATCCGTCGTCCATGTCGTGATCGACCCGGCCGGAATCCCCCTCCCCACCCCACCCGAGGGCTCGATCGAGGCCATGGTCGACGAAGCTGCCTTTCAGATGGCGGCTGTCACCAGTCGCTCCACGAACACTCCCTGAGCAGGGTGGAGGAGACGGATCGCCTCGTCCACCCCCACCCAGGCGACTCGATCGATCTCCGGGAACGTGATCGTTCGACCCTTGACGGTCGCCACCATCGGCTCGGGGTCGAGTGTGACCGGATCGAGGTCGGGCGCCTCGACCCCCCACGCCAGGACGAGTTTGCCCGACCGGAGCCGGGTGGTGCCGAGATCGACGAACGGCCCGGTGGGGGCAGGCCAACCCGTCTCCTCGGTGAACTCCCGCCGGGCGGCGTCGAGGCTTTCCTCTCCGGCCATGATTTCGCCCTTGACGATCGACCAGGCGCCCTCGTTGCGTCGTGCCCAGATCGGCCCTCCGGGGTGGGCGATGAGGACCTCGAGACCGGGGCGATAGGGAAGCAACCCGGCACTGTGCTTCATAGGGCACCCTACCCGGCGGTCTACCCACCGGTGTCCAGGAGCCAATCGAATCAGGCCGGGAAGGTGGTCACCGCCGACACCCGGACCGCCACCCGGTCGCCGGGGTCGAGCACCGGTCTCGGACCGAGGCGCGCCCGGAGGCTGGTCCCCTCTCCCAGGACGAAGGTGACGACCTGGTCGTGCCCGAAATACTCGCGGTCGACCACCACCGCTTCCCCCTGCGGGTCGCTCGTCAGTTCCACCGCCTCGGGACGAATCATCACCTGGACCCGGCCGGTCAGTTCGGTGTCGAACCGGCCGACCGCCGTCTCGACCACACCGCCGCGAGCGGTGCCCGCCACAAAATCTGCATCACCGAGGAATCCGGCCACCCAGGGGGTGGCGGGGCTCTGGTAGAGAACGGCCGGGGAGGCGGCCTGTACCACTCTGCCGTGTTGCATCACCGCCACCATGTCGCTCATCGCCAGCGCCTCCGACTGGTCGTGGGTGACGAACACGGCGGTGGTGCCGGCGTTGAGCAGGATCTCCTTCAGGTCTCGGCGGACCCGATCGCGCAGGGCGGCGTCGAGGTTGGAGAACGGCTCATCCAGCAGGATCACCCTCGGGTCGGGTGCCAGCGCCCGGGCGAGCGCCACTCGCTGCTGCTGTCCCCCCGAGAGCTCGTGGGGGAAACGGTGCTCGTATCCGCCCATGCCGACCAGGTCGATCACCTCCGCCACCCGGCGGGTGGCATCGGGCCGGCGATGGACTCCGTAGCCGATGTTGGCGGCGACATCCATGTGCGGGAAGAGGGCGTAGTCCTGGAACACCATCCCCACCCGGCGCTTCTCGGGTGGCACCGACCGGCCGTCGCCGAACATCGGGATACCCTCGATCTCGACCAGGCCGCCGGCCGGGGTCTCGAAGCCGGCCACCACCCGGAGGGCGGTGGTCTTGCCGCAGCCCGACGGCCCCAACAACGACAACAGCGATCCTGGCCAGGCGTCGAACGAGAGGTGGTCGAGGGCGATCGTCTCGCCGAATCGTTTGACCACGTCTCTCACCCGGATGGCAGGAGTGGCATGGTCGGTCATGTCGGTTCCCGGGTCACGAGGATGTACAACGGTATCGAGGAAACCGCCAGAAGTACCAGCGCGGCGGTGCTGGCGCGGGCGTAGAGGCTTTCCGATGCGGCGCTCCAGATCCGGACGGCGAGCGTCTCGAATCCGGTCGGTCGGAGCAGGAGGGTGGCGGGCAGTTCTTTCATCACGGACAGGAACACGATGGCGGCTCCCGCCGCCAGTCCGGGTGACATCAGCGGGAGGGTCACCTTCCGGAAGGTGGTCAACGCCGATACCCCCAGGCCGCGACTGGCGTCTTCCAGAGCCGGCCGGACCTGACGGAGGGCTGTCTGGGCTGCCCCCAGTCCTTGCGGCAGGAACATGGCCACATAGGCGGCGACCAGGATCACCAGAGTCTGATAGGTGGCCGGAAGGAACCTGATCGCCACGACCAGAAACGCCAGTCCCACCGCCAGGTGGGGAAGCGAGTAGGTCGACCAGGCGAGGCTCTCGAGCCATCCGCTCCACCGGCTTCGATGGCGGATCGTGATGATGGCCAGCGGCAGAGCGGCGGCGATGGTTGCGCCGGCAGCGAGGAGGCCGGCGAGGCCGGCTCGCAACGTCTCGGCGCCGACCCCGGCGATCGGGATGCCCTGGGACACGCCCCGCCAGACCCAGTAGCCGAGAACGGAGGCGGGAAGCCCCAGAGCGGCCAGAGTCACCAGCGACAGGAACACCAGTGACAAGAGCTTCGAGCGCGGCGAGAGCGGGATGGGCGCAGGCGGCTCGCCTCCATGCCGCGAGTGGAGGACCGCCCGGCCCCTGGTCCGGCGCTCGGCGACGATGATGATCAGGGCCAGAACGACCAGTACCGCGGAGAGGAACAGGGCGGGTGACACGTCGATCCGACCCCTGAATTGGGCGTAGATCGCCTTGGTGAACGTCTCGTATCCGAGCAGTGAGACGGCTCCGAAGTCCGAGAGCGTGTAGAGGGCCACCAGCAGGGCAGAAGCCGAGAGCGCCGGCCGCAACTGGGGAAGCACGATGGTGGCGAACATCCGCCACCGTCCTGCCCCCAGACCTCGAGCGGCCTCCTCCAGCACGGTGGCCGTCCTCCGTAAGGCGGGTGCCACCAGCAGATGCACGAAGGGGAAGTTCCACAGGGTGAGAGCGACCCAGGCCGCCCAGAACCCGCGGAAGCTGGGGAGGGTGCCCAATCCGATGCCTGCGGTGAGCCGGCTGAGGGCGCCGGCATTGCCGGATGCTCCCAGCAGGGTGAGGGCTCCGACGTACGACGGGATGACCAGCGGGATGGTGGAGAGGGTCGCCCACATCCTCCGCCCGGGTAGGTCGGTCCGGGTGGTGAGCCAGGCGGTGGCGGTGCCGATGGTGGTGGCACCGAAGGTGGTGGCCAGCGCCAGCCCACCGGTCGACAGGGCGAGGTCGAGCAGCCGAGCCGGTGGGATCCCGGCGGTGGTGGCGCCGTTCTCCAACCCTGCAATCAGGAGGAGGGCGATCGGCACCACCGAGGGAACGATGGCCAGTATTCCGAGGACGGCGAGGGCCCGGGGAGCCGGTCGGCGCTCGACCCGGTCGCGCCGGGCGGAGGGCGCGGCCGGGGTGCCGGCCGGGGCGACAGCCATCAGGTGAGTCCGGCCTCTGCGATCAACTGGGTGGCCCGGTCGACGGTGGTGGCGAGCTGGGAGAGATCGAGGTCGAGGGTGGGCAGGTCGGCGAGCGGGGTCTGCCCCGGCGGGGTCCCGGCGCCTTCGACCAGCGGGTATTCGAGGATCTCGGACAGGAAGAATGCCTGGGTCTCATCGGAGACCAGAAACTCGAGGAATCGAAGAGCCTCGTCGCGGTTCTCGGCGGTCTTCAGCAGTCCGGCCCCCGAAACCATCACCAGCGAGCCGGGGTCCCCGCTCGGGAAGGAGTGGTTCACGGCCGTCGCCACACCCTGCTCGTCGGCCAGGCGCAGCAGGTAATAGTGGTTGACCAGACCGCCGGCGATGTCGCCGGCATCGGTGGCGGCCACGATCGGAGCGTTTCCATCGAAGATCACCGGGTCGTTGGAGGCGATTCCGGACAGCCATTCCAGCGTGCGCTCTTCGCCTTCGGTCAGCACCATCGCCGAAACGAAGGCAACGAACGAACCGTTGGTGGGAGCGACACCGACCTTTCCCGCCCATTCGGGCTCGGTGAGGGCCCAGATGTCGGCCGGCGGGGCGGCGACCAGGTCGGGGTTGTAGACGAAGACCCGGGCCCGGGCCGTGACGCCGACCCACCGACCCTGGGAATCGGAGAACCGGGCAGGAACCCGAGCGAGGATGTCATCCGGGAGCGGCTCGAACATGTCTTCCAGGGCGACGGCCCCCACGAACGCCGGGTCCTGGGACCAGAACAGGTCGGCCGGCGAGGCATCACCTTCCTGGAGGAGGGTGGTTGCCAGTTCGCCCGACCCGGCGTACCGCACCTCGACAGAGATCCCGGTTTCGGTTTCGAAGCGCTCCACCAGGGGAGCCACCAGTTCCTCGCTCCGGCCGGAGTAGACGACGAGGCTCCCGCCCGTAAGGTCGTCCGCCGTGGTCGATCCCCCGCAGGCGGCGACCACGGTGGTCAGGACGAGGAGGAGGGGGATCGGGCTCTTCACGACTGTTCCTTTCTATACACTACGGCGATAGTGGTAATCGACCCGGAGTATGTCAGGGGTACCTGACATATGCAAGAAGGCGGTCCTGATGAGGCGGGCCGGGGAGGCGGGCCGGGCGACCGGCGGGAACGATAGGCTGCGGGTGTGACCGACCGCTTCCTCCCGGCAATCCTGGCGGAGTTTGCCCTGGCCCCGGGCGAGCCGATCGCCACCGGGTTGAGGAGGCTCAGCCTCCAGCAGTTCGACGCCATCGTGGTCGATCTGCGCCAGGGCTCCGATCTCGATGTTGCCGTGCACTCCACCCGCAAGGCGACCAAGCGGGTTCGCTCGATCCTCCGCCTGGTCCGCTCCGAGATCGGCGACCGGGCCTACCGGGTCGAGAATCAGGTCTTGCGCGATGCCTCCCGCCTGCTCGCCCCGATCCGCGACGACCGGGTGATGGTCGAGACCGTGTCGAACCTGCGCGATCGGTACCGAACCCTGCTCGATCCGCAGGCGTTCGCCGAGGTGGTGGAACGGTTGCAGGTGCGAGCCGAGGTGCGCCGCGACTCGATCGTCGCCGCCGGAGCGGTCGAGGCGGCGGCGACGGCGTTGTCGGCGGCCCGGTCCCGCTACGCCGCCTGGCCCGAGGAAGGAGACGTGGCGGCGGGTCTCTACGGGCGGAAGCCGATCAGAAACCGGTTCGGGTCGATCGAGCCCGGTCTGCGCCGGACCTACGGCGGTGGGCGCCGGGACATGGGCGCCGCTTTGGGCAACCGGGATGTCCATGCGATCCACTCCTGGCGGAAACGGGTCAAATACCTCAGGCACCAACTCGAGATCCTCAATCCCCTCTTTCCGGAGATGCTGGACGCCAGTGCCGGGGCGCTCGATCATCTCGGAGAGTTGCTGGGAACCGAGCACGACCTCGCCGTGCTCGCCGCCCTGCTCGACACCAACCCCGGTCTGTGCCCGGATCCGCTCGAGAGGTCGGTTCTCCAGGCGCTCGCCCGCCATCGCCGCGGTGAGCTGCTCAACGCTGCCCAGGTGTTGGGAAATCGGATCTATGCGGAGTCGCCCGACCGGTTCATCCTGCGGATGGAGTCCTACTGGCGGAGTGCGGTCACACCGATTTCATCTCGCTCACCAGTCTGGTGAGCGTGGCCTTGGCGTCACCGAACAGCATCGACGTGTTGTCGGCGTAGAAGAGCTCGTTCTCGATCCCGGCGAAACCAGGAGCCATTCCCCGCTTGAGCACGATCACTGAACGAGCATGCTCGACGTCGAGGATGGGCATCCCGTAGATCGGGCTGGCCGGATCGTTGTGGGCGGCCGGGTTGACGACGTCGTTGGCGCCGATCACCACCGCCACATCCGCCCGCTCGAACTCGCCGTTGATGTCCTCCAGGTCGTACAACTCGTCGTAGGGGACGTTGGCTTCGGCCAGGAGGACATTCATGTGTCCGGGCATCCGCCCCGCCACCGGATGGATGGCGAAACGCACCTCGCCCCCGTGTTTGTGGATGAGGTCGGCAAGTTCTCTGACCTGGTGCTGGGCCTGGCTCACCGCCATCCCGTAGCCGGGCACGAAGATCACCAGCCCGGCATAGGCCAAACGGAGGGCGGCGTCCTCGACGTTGATCTCGTGCACGGTGAGCCCTTCGGAGGTCTTGGATGCGCCCGCCGCCTGCTCCGAACCGAAGGCGCCGAAGAGGACGTTGCGGAACGAACGATTCATCGCTTTCGACATCACGATCGACAGGATGAATCCCGACGCCCCATCGAGGGCTCCGGCGATGATCAGGAGGGTGTTGTCGATCGCAAACCCGGTGGCGGCGGCCGCCAGGCCGGCGTACGAGTTCATCAGTGAGATCACGACCGGCATGTCGGCGCCCCCGATGGGCAACACCAGCAGGACGCCGATCACCAACGAGAGCACGATCATGACCCAGAAGGCGGGGACCTGGTTGGGGTCGATGAGAAGCCATACGAACGCCCCCACCGCAGCCAGGAACAGGGTGGCGTTGACCACGTTCTGCCCGGTGTAGGTCACCGGTCGGCCGGTGATGAACCCCTGGAGCTTTCCGAAGGCGATGAAGCTGCCGGTCACCGTCAGGCCCCCGAACAACACCTCGAAGCCGAGGGCGCCGGTCGTGAATCGAGTCAGTCCCTCCCCGAGGTCGATGGCGTGGGTGTACTCGGCGATCCCCACCAGGGTCGCCGCCAGCGCGCCGAACATGTGGGAGAAGGCGATCCGCTGGGGCATCGCCGTCATCGGCACCCACTGGCCCAGCGGGTAGCCGGCGATCGAGCCGATCACCAGGCCGATCAGCACCATGTCGTAGTCGATGATCTCTTCCTTGAGGAGGGTGGCGATCACCGCCAGCAACATGCCGACCATGGCCTGCTGGATGCCGCGACGGGCCTTGTCGGGCTTGGTCAGACCGCGCAGGGCCAGGATGAAGAGCACCCCGGCCGCCAGATAGACGAGTTCGACGACGACCGTGAGGGTCACGGTTCTTCCCGACGGAACATCCGCAGCATGCGGTCGGTGATGAGGAACCCACCGACGACGTTGGTGGTGGCGCAGGCCACCGCGATCACACCGAGCACGGTCGCAACCGTGGAGTTGCCGGAACCGGCAACCACCAGGGAACCAACCAGGGAGATACCCGAGATGGCGTTGGTGGCGGCCATCAGCGGGGTGTGGAGCAGAGGCGGGACCCGGGTGATCACCTGGAACCCGACAAAGCCGGCGAGAACGAACACGTAGATTTGGGTGAGGTCGACCATCGATTG
This sequence comes from Actinomycetota bacterium, assembly GCA_036745195.1. Taxonomy (GTDB): domain Bacteria; phylum Actinomycetota; class Acidimicrobiia; order Spongiisociales; family ZC4RG35; genus JBFHRE01. The sequence continues at coordinate 36,638 of DAIOGO010000003.1, forward strand.
GCGAGCTTAGGCGCGCGTTCCGGCGACCCTGTCGACCGTCGACGGGGGCGGGTGACGAGGATCCGATCGGCAGACGGTCTCCCCGCATCGACGTCGGTCGGCCGGCCTGGCCCGAGGTCGGGCTCCCGTCGTGCCACGGATTGGCCCCGGTACACTCGGGTGAAGACGAAAGGAAGCAACATGGCGTTGTTGGACACGATCAAGGGCTTCTTTGGCAAGGCCAAGCAGGAGGCCGCCGAGTTGTCGGAAAAGGCGGCTCCGATGATGGAGAAGGCCAAGACGGCGGCGGGCGAGGCGATGGAGAAGATC
>DAIOGO010000003.1:37046-56115 GCA_036745195.1 Actinomycetota bacterium
GGCTCCGATGATGGAGAAGGCCAAGACGGCGGCGGGCGAGGCGATGGAGAAGATCAAAGAAGAGGCTTCCGAGTTGTCGGAGAAGGCGGCTCCGATGATGGAGAAGGCCAAGACGGCGGCGGGCGAGGCGATGGAGAAGATCGAGCACAAGATCGAGGACATCCGTGGTGGCGAGAGCCCCAAGGAGGCGGTCGGCGAGATGGTGGACGAGGCCAAGGCGGCCGCCGGCGACATGGCGGGTGAGGCCAAGGAAGCCGTCTCCGATGCCGTGGAGGATGTCAAGCCGGACGCCTGATCGGCGGCACGTTCAGAACGCTCCTCGGTTCGGTCAGCCGAGAGGCAGGAGGTTCTCCGTGAACGACTGGAGTCCCTCCTCGAGGGTGGGTCGGGCGATCAGGTAGGCCGGGATCATCAACCGGTGCACCCCCAGCGAGCGCATCGTGCCGATCGCCGTGGCCGGGTCATCCAGCAAACGGCCGGGGTAGGCCGCCGAGACCTCGATGGTGTCCGGGTCGCGACCTGCCTCCAGGGCGTGGGCGCGCATCGTCTGGATCGCCGTATCGAGGAGCTCGATGGTGGCCGGGCCCGGATAGAACCCGTCGCCCCTGACCGCCGCCCGGCGGGCGGCGGCGGCGGAGTGACCCCCGATCACGATCGGTACCCCGCCCGAGATCGGCTTGGGGTTCGAGGCGACACCCTCGAAACGAGCGAACTCGCCGCTGAAACTGGCCGTGTCGGATGCCCACAAAGCCCTGATCGCCTCGATGAATTCGTCGGTCCGTTCCCCCCGCCGGTCCCAGGGGACGCCGAGCGCCTCGAACTCCTCCCGGAGCCAGCCGACACCCACCCCCAACTCGACCCGCCCGCCGCTCAGGTGGTCGAGGGTGCCCACCTCCTTGGCGAGGACCACCGGGTTCCGTTCCGGCAGGATCATCACTCCTGTGCCGAGACGCAGGCGGGTGGTCGCCGCCGCCACCCAGGTGAGCCAGATCAAAGGGTCGGGTATCGGAATCGAGGGCGACCCTGGCATCTTGCCGCTTGGGTGATAGGGGTAGGCGGATCCGTACTCCACCGGCCACACGACGTGTTCGACGGTCCAGATCGACTCGAACCCTGCCGACTCCGCTCCCAACGCCAGTTCGTGGGCGAGGTCCGGTTCGGTGAACGGGACCGTGTTGGCGGCGATGAGGCCGAACTTCACGAAACGGTCTTCCGGGCCCTGTCGAGGTCGTCGGCCGGCACCCAGCAGGCATGGAATCCATTGGGTACTCCCACCGGGAGCAGCACCCGGCACACCGGACCAGCCTCCAGATCGGCCGCATCCAGGACCACCACCTCCGATCGGGCGGTGGCGGCGTCGTACACGAACGACAGCAGATATCCGTCGTCCTCGGATCGTTGCGGCCGTCGGGGGGCGAACGGGGCCTCCGAGCCGAAGCGGCCTTCGCCAAAGGTGTACCGCGTCGAGGTCGAGGTCTGCAGATCGTGTTTCACCACCCCGTCGAAGTACATCGTCACATCCGAGTTGATCGACACCGTGTAGGCATAACGGTTCTTCCGGCCGAAGCGGGATGGATCGATCATCGGGAACTCGGTGTTGGCGTCGTCGAGACGCTCCTCCCGGGTCATTCCGGTGGTCAGGTCGAATCGATATCGGTGGACGAAGGCATCGAGCCGCAGGTAGTTGAGGATGGCGGCAAGGGGCCCGGTGAGCGGGATGGCCGGCGGGCCGGGTGGACGGAAGCGGCACACATCCATGACGATCTCGTCCCCTTCTTCCCAGGCGTTGATCGAGTGATAGATGTAGCAAGGTTCGGCTTCGAACCAGCGCACCGCACTGCCATGGCGGGGGACGATCCCGAACCGGGCGGGGGTGTCTCTCAAGAACTCGAGACGGTGACGACCGGCCTGCCGGGAGGCGGCGTCGACCACCAGCGGCAGATCCATGAGGATCGAGTGGTTCTCCGTGATCGCCATGTCGTGCGGCATTCGCGCTCCGGGCAGGTCGATGTCGGTGAGGTGAGTGACCTTGCCGTCGGCGGAGACGACCCCATATTGCATGTAGGGCGGAACGGGGCCGTAGTCGAAGAAGCAGAACTCGCCGGTGAGTGGATCGATCTTGGCGTGGGCCGAGACACAAGACGTTCGGGTGTCATTCCAGGTCTCGGGTCCGATGGTTTCGAGGGTGAGGGGGTCGACTCGGTAGGGCGTCCCCGCCAGGTACCAGAGGGCGATGAGGTTCCCGTTGTGGAACTTCACGTCGGTGTTGGCGACGTCCTTCAGGCGCAGCCGGCTGCCGTCATCGGGGTTGTCGGTTCGCGGTTCCGCCATCCCCTTCCAGAGGGCCCGGCCGGCCTCCGCTTCACGGGCAAACCCCTCGGTCCGGATCCACCGATTGCGATAGGACGCCTTGCCTCCTTCGAAGTAGAGGGCATGGAGCATCCCGTCGCCGTCGAACCAGTGGTACCGCCCGATGGTTGGATATCGCGGGTTGGGGCCGTTGCGCACGTAGAGACCCTCGAGATCCGCGGGGATGGTCCCGATCACCTGCAGATCCTCGGCGTCGATCTCTTGGTCGACCGGGGCATACGGACCGAGGAGATAGGGGTTCTCCCCGGCGTCGAGTGCCACCGATAGTGCGTCGTTTCTGATCAAAGTCCGACCCCACTTCTTGGCGATCGTCTCTGAATCTAGCGGGACCGGGAGGAGTCCGACCGTGATCTACCGGCGCCGACCCTCACCCGTACACTCGCCCGGTGATCGCCGTCCGCTCCCGCCTCACAGTCACCCTCTTCGGTGGGGTGGCGCTGGCCTCTACGGGATACCTGGCTGCGGTGACCGTGTCGACCCTGGCGGCCAGAGCCATCACCGGCTCGGCGCTGCTGGCCGGTCTTCCCGGAGCCGTGGCCGTCGTCGGCACGGCGGTCGCCTCGACCGTCCTGTCGGCCGACATCCCGCGGGCGGGAAGGAAGCGGGGTCTGATCTTCGGATACCTGCTGGCGGCCATCGGCGGCGCCATCGCGGTGGTGGGTGTCCGGATCGGCTCGTTCCCCTGGTTGCTGGCCGGTCTCTTCCTGCTCGGATGGGGCCAGGCTTCATCCCAGCTCTCCCGCTATGCCGCCGCCGACCTGGCGGTGGCCGAGCGCAGGGCCGGGGTGGTCTCCTTGATCGTGTGGGCGGCCACCATCGGCGCCATCGCCGGTCCATCGTTGATCGAAGCAGCCCAGAGATTCTCCGAGTCACGCGGTGGTGCCGCCTACGAAGGGGGCTATCTGGTGGCGGCCGTCTTCATGCTGGCCGCGTTTGGCACCTACGCCCTCGGTCTGCGACCCGACCCCTCATCGCTGGTCGGTCTCAGGGGAGGCGAAGGAGGTGAGCCGTTGGCTCCGGCCCACGGTTGGAAGGAGGCCGATGTCCGACTGGCTCTGGTGTCCATGGTTTTCGGCCAGGTGGTGATGGTCTTGATCATGACCGGCACCCCGATTCACGTCGAGGACGCCGGTCATGGTTTGGGCGCGATCGGGTTGATCCTGTCGGTGCACGCATTCGGCATGTTCGGCTTCTCGCCTCTCACCGGGCGGCTGGTGGACAGGGTCGGCCCTCACAAGGTGCTCTACGGTTCGGTGGCGGTGCTGGGAGTCGCCGCACTCGTTTCGGCCACCGCTCCCGAGCACTCCATCTCCACCCTCACCGTCGGCCTCGGACTGCTCGGGATCGGGTGGAACCTGGGGTTCGTGGCCGGGAGCGCCCTGCTGGCCGGTGCCGCCGGGTCGAAGGTTCAGGGTGTGGTCGACTCGGCGGTTTGGCTGTCGAGCGCCGCTTCCAGCCTGGGGGCGGGAGTCATGCTCGACCTGGTGGGTTACCGCCAACTCTCGGTGCTGGGCATGGCGCTCCTCGTGTTTCCGGCCGCCGGGCTGTTCTGGCGGCACCGCCTGGTCCCGGTGATCGGAGCCTGACCCAACGCGGATTCTGGGCCACCGGGTCACGGGCCCGCTCGATGACGCTTCGGTCGATGTCGTGCTTTACACTTCGTAAAGCCCTCGATCAGGAGTCCTATGACCTCGGAACTGCTCGGCTTGTTCGACCAGGTGGTTGATGAGTCCGCCCTCGCCCGCACCATCGACCGGTTCAAGGAGCGTTCGATCCGCCTCCCCACCTTCTCCCAGCTGGCGAGCCCCGAGACGATTCCTGCCTCGATCGAGGCGGCACTCGGGGCGGTCGGCGCCGACGATCCCGACCCGCTCAACCTGTGGCGAGTCCACTGGCACAACGATTCCACCCGGGAGGGGAGGGCCGAGGTGCCAGAGTATCTGTCGCTGCCAGGTGAGTTGACCGGGGTCGACGCAACCATCCTCATCGCCCTCGGCAACCGGTTCCCGATGATCAGAGCCCACAAGGTGCTCGCCGCCTACTCATGTCTCGCCCCGAAGGTGGTGGCAGGGGCATTCGACCCCACCTCGCACCGCGCCATCTGGCCGTCGACCGGCAACTACGCCCGGGGTGGGGTGGCCATCTCCAAGATCATGGGTTGCCGGGGGGTGGCGGTGTTGCCGGAAGGGATGAGCCGCGAGCGGTTCGAGTGGCTGGCGTCTTGGATCTCGGAGCCGGGTGACGTCATCCGGACCTATGGCACCGAATCGAACGTGAAGGAGATCTACGACGCATGTAACGAACTGGCCAAGGACCCGACCAACGTCATCCTCAACCAGTTCTCCGAGTTCTCGAATCACTGCGGTCATTACCGGGTGACCGGTCCCGCTCTCGAGCGGGTGTTCCACGCTGCCGGCGGTGGCCGTCTGTTCGCCTTCGTCTCCGCCTCCGGCTCGGCGGGAACCCTCGGCGCCGGTGACTATCTGAAGGACCGTCACGGGGCCCGCATCGTCCCGGTCGAGGCGGTGGAGTGCCCGACCATGCTCTACAACGGGTATGGGGAGCACAACATCCAGGGGATCGGCGACAAGCACATCCCCCTGATCCACAACGTCACCAATTCGGACGCGATTGTGGGGATCAGCGACGAGGCCACCGACACCCTGTTCCTCCTGTTCAACACCGAACCCGGCAAGGCGTTGCTGCGCAACCGGGGAGTACCCGCCGACACGGTCGAGGGTCTCCGGCACATGGGGTTCTCGTCGATCGCCAACATGCTGGCGGCGATCAAACTCGCCAAGCACCACCGGCTCAGCAGCCGCGACGTGATCGTCACGGTGGCAACCGACGGCGCCGAGATGTACGGCTCCGAGATCGCCAAGATCGAAGGTCGCGACCATCCGGGCGGTTTCGATGCGATGGCGGCGGCGGCCGCCCATTCCCGCTTCCTGGAGGGGGTCACCACCGATCACCTGCTCGAGATGGACGAGACCGTCCGCCGGCGGGTCTTCAATCTCGGCTACTACACCTGGGTCGAACAGCAGGGAATCCCCTTCCACGACTTCGAGGTGCGACGGGACCAGGCGTGGTGGGACGGCCTGCGGGGTTTCACGGACCGCTGGGACGAGATGATCGGGGAGTTCAACGAGCGCACCGGCGTGCAGATCTGAATTCGGCCGAGGGGAACATCCCGTGACCAACCACGACAACCCGTTCATCAAGTACCGGGCGAGGCTCGACAGTCACCGGCGGGCGATCGAGCTGGGATGGTCCGACGACCAGTTCGTCGCCCTCGTCGAAGAACTCGACGCTGCGGTCGAATCGGTCGACGGCATCGGGTTTCGCGTCACCCCGGTACGTCCGTACCCCGGTATCGCCGCCGAACTCGAGCTCGTCACCGATCGGGTGTGGGTCAAGGACGACACCGCCAATGTCGGCGGCTCCCACAAAGCAAGGCATCTCTTCGGAGTCATGCTGCACCTCGGGGTCGATTCGCACGGTTCGGACGGTGAGCTGGCCATCGCCTCGTGCGGCAACGCGGCGGTGGCGGCGGCGGTAGTGGCGGCCGCCCGCCGGCGACCGCTGCGAGTGTTCATCCCGACCTGGGCGGATGCGGCCGTGGTGCACCTGCTCGAGCAGCGGGGAGCGATCATCGAGGTGTGTGAGCGGCGGGTGGGGGAGACCGGTGACCCCACCTACCTTCGTTTCAAGGAGGCGGTTGCCGCCGGTGCGACCCCGTTCTCCGTCCAGGGATCGGTCACCCCCACCACACTGGATGGAGGCCGCACGATCGGATGGGAATTGGCAGACCAACTGGTCGAGGCCGGTGTCGGCGGAACCGTCCGGCTCTTCGTCCAGATCGGGGGAGGGGCCTTGGCCTCTTCGGCCTGGATGGGGCTGACAGAGGCGATCGGCGCTTCCGGGGTGATCGAGCCGGCGTTGCACGCGGTGCAAACCGAGGCCTGCGCCCCGCTGGTTCGAGCCTGGGACCGGTTGACGGTGGATCTCGCCGAGCGGGAAGAGCTCGCCCTCCCGCCGGATCGGCCCCATCGGGCAGCCGAGATCCGGCGGATCGGTGCGGCCGACAAGATCATGGAGCGGGCGACCGGGTCACCCCACAGCTTCATGTGGCCCTGGGAGGTGGTGGGCACCTCGGCCGCCTCCGGAATCCTCGACGACGTCACCTACGACTGGATGCCGGTGGTCGAGGGCATGTTCCGCTCCGGCGGGTGGCCGGTGGTGGTGGCCGAGAAGCAAGTCGACCGGGCTCATCGCAGCGCCCACCAGGCCACCGGGATCGATGTTTCCGCCACCGGCTCGGCCGGATTGGCGGGACTGACCGATGCCGGGACGGTCGCCGCCCTGTCCTCGAGCGACAACCTGGTGTTGCTCTTCACCGGAATCGAACGCTGATCCTCGACCGACGATGCTGATCGACCGGCACCGCGCTCCGCCAGACCCGAACCTGGGGGAGCCGTGACCGGGGACCGCTTCTACGGGGATCTGGCTCCCTGGTGGCCGTTGATCTCCCCGGTGGAGGACTATGCCGAGGAGGCGGAGTACACCGCCCGGCTGCTGCGATCGGCCCAGGTCCCGGTGCGGGAGGTCCTCGAGCTCGGATCGGGTGGCGGGCACAACGCCGCCCATCTCAAGCGTCACTTCGCGCTGACCCTGGTCGACCTGTCGGGTCCGATGCTGGAGCAGTCGCGGCGCCTCAACCCCGAATGCGAGCACCTGCGGGGGGACATGCGGAGCCTCCGTCTCGGCCGGACGTTCGATGCCGTCTTCATCCACGACGCCATCGATTACATGACCTCATTGCCCGACTTGAGGGCCGCGCTGGAGACGGCCTACCTCCACTGCCGTCCGGGAGGGATCGCGGTCGTCATGCCCGACCACATCCGGGAGACCTTCCAGCCCGGTACCGATCACGGGGGAAGCGACGGACCGGATGGAAGCGGTGCCCGGTATCTCGAATGGACCCGGGATCCCGGCGGCGGAGAGACCGTCGAGGTCGTCTATGCCTTCTTGTTGCGCCGGCCGGACGGGACGGTGGAGACGGCCCACGAAACCCATCGCATCGGGCTGTTCAGCCGCCGGCAGTGGCTCGACCTCCTGACCGCTGTCGGGTTCCGGCCGGAGATGGTCACCGAGGAGACCAGCGAGGAGCGGGAGCCGCGTCAGGTCTTCGTCGGAAGGGTGTGAGACGGCTACCGGGGCCGGCCAGACCGACGCAAGCATGTCACGCCAAATCGCTGGTGGGTAGCTCTGGAGGGGCTCAGCCGATCGTTCCGAGGGGAACCTCGAACAGTCTCACGGGGTCGTCGAAGCCTTTGAGAGCGATTGGTCCCTGGTCGGCAAAGCGAATCGGTTTGCCAACCGACAAATCTCGGACGGCGCTCGACACAAGGATCTGGCCGGGAGCAGCCTGGGCGCAGATCCGGGCGGCCAGATTCACTGCCGCGCCGAACAGGTCCTTGTGCTCACTGACCGGCTCCCCGGCGCTGATCCCGATACAGACCCGGGGCTCGGTCGAGTCCGGCGGAAGCGGCTCGTCGAACCCACTCTGGATGCGAAGAGCGCAATCGATGGCGATGCTCACGGAGTTGAAGGACGCCAGAATGCCGTCCCCGGTGTGTTTCACCTCTCTTCCACCACAGGTGGTGAGCGCCGATCTGACGATCGCATCGTGGCGGCGGAGGACATCCATGGCGTGAGCATCGCCCAGTCGACTGCTGAGTTCCGTTGACCCGGCCAGATCGGTGAACATGATCGCCCGGAGCCCCGAGTCGAGCTCGGAGTCCTCGTTGCGAGCGATGTCGGGCACATTCTTCTCCCAGTTGCCCATGAAACTGCTGACGGTGGGTCGCTCGACTTCGATCATCCTGTTCGGAAGCAACCCGTGCGACTCCTTGTGAACCCTGACGGCAAGCTCTTGGGATGGCGCCTCGACGAGGCAGAAACCCGTTCCCTCACCACTGTTGAACCAGAAGGTGAGGAACTGGACCCCATAACGATCCTGGATCTCGAGGTCTCGACGATGGGCGTCCTTCAGATCTTCTTCGGTGGCATCGCCCAGATTCTCGTGAATGTCCATGAAGATCGGCATCCACCCGACCTTAGCCCCGGTCTCCCTGGCCGGACCCGGGCAGGGGATTACGGGGACCGACGGGAGCGGTTGTGCCGGACATCGAACTGGCTCAGGCCAGGCGGCTACCGGTCGAGGCCGCCGATGCCGTGTCGGCGCAGCGCATCGACCACCCGCGACGGGGTGAGCGGGAAGGTGTCGAACCAGATCCCGGTGGCGTCATGGACCGCGGCGATCACCGCCGGGGCGTAGGGGATGAACGGCATCTCCGCCATGCCCCGCGCCCCCCACGGCCCGCGTGGGTCGGGATGCTCGACGAGCACCGATTCCACCGTGCGGGGGATGTCTCCGATGCCGGGGATGAGATAGGTCGAGAGCCGCGGATTCACGACCCTCGCCTCCTCCACTCGCAGGTCCTCGGAGAGGACATACCCGGTTGCCTGGACCACCCCTCCTTCGATCTGTCCCACCACCAGATCCGGGTTGATCGCCTTGCCCACGTCGTCGGCGCAGATCACCCGGTCGATCTGGATGTGACCGGTGTCGATGTCGACGGACACCTCGACTGCCTCCGCCACATAGCCATAGGCGAAATTGGGCTGTCCCCGCCCTGTTTCGGGATCGAGCGCCTCGGTGGGGGGTGGCCGGTACCGGAAGTACCCCCGGGCCGGACGGTCCCCGTCCAGCCAGCGCTTCCCCGCTTCTTCGGCCGCTCCCAGGATCGAGTTCCCGGCCATGAACGTCATTCGCGAGGCCGACACCGACCCTGAGTCGCCGGCGGTGGTCGAGTCGGAGAAGTGGGCTTCGATTCGATCCGGATCGACCCCGGTGGCCTCCGCCGCCATCTGGATCAGGGCCGTGTGGGTTCCCTGACCTACCTCTGCCGCCCCGTGGTGGAATTCGACCCGCTCCACGGTGTCGTCGCCGTGGAGGATGATGGTGGCATCGCAGCGTTCCGGAAATCCAAACGAGAAGCCGACGTTCTTGTAGGCGCAGGCAAATCCCCTTCCCCGGAGGAGGCGGTCGGTTGCCGGGGCCAGCGAGGCGAAGGCACGCAGCGGCTCGTGAGGTTCGGGGGACCTCGCTGCGGCGGCGGCACAGGCCTCGATCACCTCGATGATCGAGACCCCGGCCGGCATTTCCTCCTGGGTGATCCCGATCGATCCGTCTCGAAGCGCATTCCGCCGCCTCAGTTCGACCGGGTCCATCCCCAGCGCTTCGGCCAGCTTGTTCATCTGGGTTTCGGCGACAAAGGCGCCCTGAGGAGCTCCGAAGCCACGGAAGGCGCCGCCGGGCACCGTGTTGGTGTAGATCCCGAGGCTGTCGATTCGGGCATTGGGAATCTCGTACGGGCCGGCCAGACACAAGTGCATGTTTCCCAGCACCTTGTTGGTCGTGTAGTTGTACGGCCCCGACTCGAGGTGGGCATCTACTTCGAGGGCAGTGATCTTCCCGTCGCGAGTTGCTCCGATCCGGGCCGTGGCCTTGCCGTGATGCCGTTTGTGATGACCGATGATCGATTCCTCGCGAGACCACTGGCAACGGACAGGGCGAAGGATCCCGCGGTGACGGAGTTTCTCGACCGCCAGAGCCAGCACGATCTGGAGTGACATGTCCTCCCGTCCCCCGAAGGCACCTCCGATCGCCGGATAGATGATGCGCACCCGATCGTGGGGCAGATCGAGGGCGTGGCAGATCTGCTCGAGATCCTCCTGGGTCCACTGCCCACCCACCTCGACCGTGATCCTGCCCTTCTCGTCCAGGTAGGCCACCGCTGCCTCCGGTTGCAGATAGGCATGCTCCTGACGGGGGAATTCGACCGTGCTCTCGACCCTCACCTCGGCCGCCGCCCAGCCGGCGTCCAGATCACCCTTGCGTATCCGCAGGTGGAGATAGGTGTTGGAGAGATGACCGTTCTCTGGATGGAGGAGGGGGGCATCGGCGGCCAGCGCCGAATCGACGTCGACCAATACCGGGAGCTGTTCCCACTCGGAGCGGATGGCGGCGGCTCCGGCCTGGGCCGCCTCGGCCGTCTCGGCGATGACGACTGCCAGGTGATCCGCCTCCCACCGGGAGATGTCGCAGGCCACCGGGGACCGCCCGGTGTGCTCCACCCCGATCAGAACCGGCTGGTCGAACATGGTGAGCCCGTACTCGTTGACCGGGACATCGGCGGCGGTGACGATCTCGATCACCCCGGGCACCGACCATGCCTCGGACAGGTCGAGCCCGATCAGCCGGGCGTGAGGTTGGTCGGTGAAGACCACCTTGGCATGGAGGAAGTCTGGGCGGGCGATGTCACCCGGATAGAGGGCGGCGCCGGTCACCTTCCCGGTGGCGTCGACCCGATGGCGGGAGTGGCCCAGGTTCATGGTTCGCTCCCGGCGCTCATGACCGCTTCGATGATCTTGTAGTAGCCGGTACACCGGCAGAGGTTGCCGGCCAGGGCTTCCTCGACCTGGGGTCGGGTCGGGTGGGGGTTGTCTTCCAGCAGCTTGGCGCCCGCCATCAGAAAGCCGGGGATGCAGTAGCCACACTGGACGGCGGCATGGGACACGAACGCCTCCTGGAGAGGATGGGCGCCGGCCTCCCCGCCCAGCCCTTCGATCGTCACCACCGTCGAACCGTGGGCGCGGGTGGCGGGGACGAGGCACGCCATCACGGCCTGGCCGTCGAGGTGGACCGTGCAGGCGCCGCATTCTCCTTCGGCGCATCCTTCCTTGGTGCCGGTCAGGGAGACGCCGGCAGCCGGGCCTGCCATGTCCCGGAGCCAGTCGAGGAGGGTCAGCGACACCCCGCCGGCGGCAGCCACGGGGATGCCGTTCACGGTGGCCTCGATCGGGTCACCGGCAGCATGGCCGGTCGAGGTCCATGCTCTGTCGCCGGCGGTCCCGCCACCGAGGGTGGGTGCGGGCGCCCATTCCTCCTGGAGGGGGCCGGCCAGTGCCTGGAGGGCCCGGGCGACGACGATCGGCATCGTTTCGGCCCGGTATTCGGCGGTGGCACGGATGTCGGCGATCGGTGCAACGTCGGTGGTTGAACGCCGGGCCGCCTCCTTGATCACTTCGGGGGAGAGGGGCTTTCCCAACAGGTACTCCACCGCATTCGACAGTTCCACGATGACCGGGGCGACGGACCCGGCCAGCAGGCGGGCCGCCGTGACCACGCCGTCTTCGATGTCGACCAGAGCTGTGAGATGGATCACCGAGATGGCCTGGGCCCGCCGGTTTCCCAACTTGACGAAGACTCCTCGCTCACCAGACCGCATCTTGCGGAGAGAGATCCCGGTGACGAGCTCGTCGGGGCGAAGGCGGGTGGTTCGTACCCCGGTGTGAAACGACTCCAGGGTGAGACGCCGTTCGCCTTCGAGAGAGGTGAGGATCAACTCCGCATCGAGGGAGCGGAGGGGGGTGATGGTGTCGTTGGCCGGGGAGGCCGTCACCACGTTGCCCACCACCGTGGCCCGGTTTCTGAGTTGCGGCGATCCGATCTCCCGGCAGGCCTGGGCGAGAACGGCGGCCGACCGGATGACGACCGGTGAGCGGAGGATCTGGGAGTGGGTGACCGTCGGTCCGAGGGTGATGTGGTCGCCCGAATCCTCGATGGTGTCGAGATCCGGGATCCGCGTGAGGTCGACGAGGACATCGGTTCCCGGCCTGACACCTCGCTGCAACTCGAGCAGGAGGTCGGTGCCACCCGCCAGCGGTCGGGCGCGTTGCCCGTGGTGGGCGAGCAGCACCAGCGCCTCGGCCAGGGTGGCGGGGGTCTCGATTCGCGTCAGATTCAGCCCCTGGGTCTGTACCGGGTGCATCGCTCAGCCCACCCTTCGCCCGTTGTAGATGGTTCCGCCGGAGGTGGCGTAGGCCTCGAGGACTGCCCGTGCCTCCGGGCGGTGAACATCCCGGGTCACCCTGATTCCTCGCTCGACGAGGGCCGTTTCCCAGTCGGCCACCTTGGGTCCCTCGTCGAATCCGACCGCTCGCGCATCCTCATCCCGGGCGCCGCAGATCAGGCCGGAGACGCCGGACCAGGGCACTGCCCCGAAACACATGGCGCATGGTTCGGTGGAGGCGACCAGCACCGTGGGTGGCAGATCGGGGCGGCCGAGGTCGAAACCCCCGGTTGCCACCCCGGCAAGGGCGACGGCAACGATCTCGGCATGGGCGATGGCGCTGGAGGAGGGGACGACCAGGTTGACCCCGGGTGCGACGAGGCGGCCACTCTCCTGCTCGAACACCGCTGCTCCGAACGGCCCGCCCGTGCCCAGTTCGACGTTGCGGCGCGACAGGTCGATCACCAGGTCCATCTGCTCGTCGACACCTGGGTATAGACGTTCGGGATCGATCAACCTGTCGATCCAGTCCGGGAGTTGGAAGGTCATGGCGGGGAAACGGCTCATGGGCCGGCCGACTGAGGGTCGTTGTCGCGAACGGCGTTGAGATAGTTGTAGATCGTGATCCGGCTGACGCCCATGGTGTCGGCCACGTCTTCGATCGCCCGGCGCAGCAGGAATGCGCCCTGCTCGTCGAGCATGCGGGCCGCCGCCTGCTTTCCTTCCCGGTCGAGTGCCGACAGGGATGCCCCCAGATCGGACTCCACCTTGTGGATCATGCGATCGAGGGCATCGTGGAGACCGCCGACATGGAGGGATCGGTCGCTGTCGTCCCCGACCACCTGGAGCGAGACCCGGCTCGCTCCGGCGTCGAGAGCCTCACCCACCAGATCGGCGATGGCGGCCACGATCTTTGTTCGTTCGCCCTGGGCAACGTTTCCAAACGGGCCGAGGTCGACCGCCAGACCATGGGATTCGACCGCCTGCACCGCCTTCGTCACGTGCTTGCCCGGCCTGCCTTCGTGAAAGGGCTCCACGAAGAATTCGAGGCGCAGGTCGGGCTCGGCCTTCATTCGCTCAGACTTCCATAGATCTCGGGTCGGCGGTCCCGGTAGAAGGCCCAGTGGCGGCGCACTTCTTCGATCATCGACATGTCGAGATCGCGCACGACCACCTCGTCCTTGGTGTCGGAGGCGGCCACTCCAACCAGCTGGCCGCGAGGGTCGACGAAATAGGAACTGCCGTAGTAATCGGTGTCCTCGAGCCCTTCAGCCCCGACCCGGTTGATGGCCCCGATGAAGTATTCGTTGGCGACGGCTGAGGCGGGTTGTTCGAGTTGCCACAGGTAGCGGGAGTGACCCCTGGTCGTGGCCGACGGGTTGAACACCAGCTTCGCCCCGGCCAGTCCCAGCGCCCGCCACCCCTCGGGGAAGTGGCGGTCGTAACAGATGTAGACCCCGACCCGGCCCACGGCGGTGTCGAAGACCGGATAGCCGAGGTTGCCGGGCTTGAAGTAGAACTTCTCCCAGAATCCCTTGACCTGGGGGATATGGGTCTTGCGGTACTTCCCCAGAAACCGACCGTCGGCGTCGATGACGGCGGCGGTGTTGTAGAAGGTCCCCTCGTCGACTTTCTCGTAGATAGGGGCGACCACCACCATGCCGGTTTCCTTGGCCAGCTGCATCACCTTTTGGATGGTGGGACCGTCGGGGATCTCCTCCGCCTCGTCGTAATAGGTGGGATCCTGGACGTTGCAGAAGTAGCCGGTGGAGAAGATCTCCTGGAAGCAGAGGATCTGGGCGCCTGCCTCGGCCGCCTCTCGCCCGTAGGCGAGGTTCTTCTCGACCATCGACTCCTTGTCACCCGTCCACTCGCACTGGACCAGGGCGGCGCGCACCACGTTGCTCATCGGTCTCCTCGGGGTCGGAGGCGCCGATTCTATGGCCGCTTTGACAAACTGTAAAGAAGGCGGAGCCGGGGTTCGGAGGCGGGATCCGATGGCTGAAGACCCCGCCGCCCCTGCCGGGACCGGGCCGGGGAGGTCGCGTTCACCCCGACGGAAACCGGAACGAGCGGACCTCTCCGAGGGCCTCACCGAGTGAGGTCACGATCAACTCGAACTGGCGACTGCCCTCCGCGGCCGAGGCGCCGGTGGGATCGCCGATGTGGCCGTCGGGGTTGAAGTCATTCGAGAGCCATCCGAATGAAACCGGTCCTCCAAACCGCACATGCCGGTTGTCCATGTCGGGTACTGCGGTGGTGGCCAGGTCCATCCGCACCAACTCGGGAGCCAGATGGAGCATCATCGACGTCTCCAGGTATCCGCCGTGGATTCCCATCCCGCGTTCGCTCCCGATCGAGGCGCCACCCTGGTCGGGGGGGACCATCGGATGGGCGAGGAAGCTCATCCAGCCGTGGGCGAGCCGGAGCTCGCGACAGGCGACGTTCAGCAACGAAGAGTTGCCGCCATGCCCGTTGAGGAGCACCAGCCGGCGAGTGGGAAGGGTGGCCAGTGATCGCCCGATGTCTTCGATGACCGAGAGCAGGGTGCGGGCGGAGAGCCACATCGTGCCCGGCGCCCAGGCGTGCTCGTTCGACTTGGTCACTGCCAGTGAAGGCAGCAGCCACAGATCGTGCTCGTCTCCCACCGCCTCGATCAGGGCCTGGGCGGTTCGCTCGGGGACGACGAGATCGGTGTTGAGAGGCAGGTGCGGGCCATGCTGTTCGATGGCGCCGACCGGGAGGATCAGCACCGACCGGTCGTTGATCCGCTCCGCGATCTCGGGAAGGCGGAGAGAGGCGAGGCGGCGATCCATTCGATCAAGCTACCACCGGGGGCGCACCGGCCGGGCCTGGTGGCGGGAGCGAGCCGTCATACACTCGGCCGATGATCGTCGAGATGCTCACGTTCGCGGTTGAGCCCTCGCAACAGGCCGAGTGGCTGGCAGTCGAGGAAGAGGTCTGGAGCCGCTTCCTGGAGACGTGCCCCGGGTTCATCCGCAAGGAGATGTGGCGTGACCCTGACCGGGTCGATCTCCTTCACGCCGTGATCTGGTGGTCGAGCCGTGATCTGTGGAAGCAAATCACCGCTGAACAGGTGGCCGAGGTGGACGCCAGGATGGGGGACTGGTTCCGCCAGTCGAGCATGGTCGAGTACGAGGTCGTCCGGCAGAGCTGAAACGGTGCCGGCCCCCACTCTTGACAAAATGTAAAGGCGGGAGGCAGAATCCCGGGATGTCCCGGTTTCTCATGATTGGCGCCGCCCAGCTCGGTCCCATCGCCCGCGATGAGCCCCGTGCCAGCGCGGTCAAGCGGATGATCGATCTCCTCCAACAGGCCGCCGATCACCATTGCGAGCTGGTCGTGTTCCCGGAACTCGCCCTGACCACCTTCTTCCCCCGCTGGTACATCGAGGACCCCGAGGAGATCGAGGCCTGGTTCGAGAAGGAGATGCCCTCACCTGACACCCAGCCGCTCTTCGACGAGGCGCGGCGTCTGGGGATCGGTTTCTCCCTCGGGTTTGCGGAGAGCCACGTCGACGAGGCCGGGGTGCGGCACCGCTACAACACCCAGATCCTGGTGGAGCGGGACGGGAGGATCGTCGGCAAGTACCGCAAGGTCCACGTCCCCGGCCACGAGCACCACGAGCCCGACCGGTTGTTCCAGCATGCCGAGCGGTATTACTTCGAGCCCGGCGACGACTTCGGGGTGTGGAGGGCGTTCGGGGGGATCGTGGGCATGGCCATCTGCAACGATCGGCGCTGGCCCGAGACGTATCGGGTGATGGGTCTGCAGGGGGTGGAGTTGATCCTCATCGGCTACAACACCCCGATGAACTACGCCCCCGATCCGCAGCAGAACCCGCTCCAGGCGTTCCACAACCACCTGGTGATGCAGGCGGGCGCCTATCAGAACGGATGCTGGGTGGTCGGGGTCGCCAAGGGCGGGGTCGAGGAAGGAGTCGAGTCGCTAGCCCACACCGCCATCATCGCCCCGTCCGGTCAGATCGTCGCCCAGGCCATCACCAACGGTGACGAACTGATCGTTACCCGGGCCGATCTCGACTTCTGCTACTTCTACAAGGACACCCTGTTCGACTTCGACCGTTATCGGGTCATCGAGCCATACCGTCGCATCGCCGAGCAGCGCGGAGCGATCCCGCCCCCTCACGACTGATGACGATGCTCGAACCATCCACCGTGACCTTCTCGCTCAACGGAGAACAGGTGACGGTACGGGAAGACCATCCCCACCTGCTGGCGGCGCTGCGGGAGGAACTGGGAATCACCTCCGTCAAGGATGGCTGCTCGCCGTCGGGGCAGTGCGGATGCTGCACGGTGTTGCTCGACGACAAGGCGATGGTCAGCTGTGTGACCTCGGTCGACAAGGCCGCCGGCAAATCGGTCACGACTCTCGAGGGTTTCGATCCGGCCGAGCGCGAACGGCTCGCCAACGCATTCGCCTCGTGTGGCGCCCTGCAGTGCGGCTTCTGCACGCCGGGGATCATGGTGCGGACCAAGGCCCTGGTCGATCAGAAGGGAAGGGACCTGGACCGGGGGACCATCGAGGGGAGGCTCGGGGCCCATCTGTGCCGCTGCACCGGTTATGTCAAGATCATCGATGCGATCGAGTTGCTCGCCTCGGGGGCGCCGATTCCTGCTCCCGCCCGTTCCGATCGGATCGGGGGAGACGGGGCCAAGTACCAGGGAGTGGAGCTGGCACTGGGTGACCGGGGATACGTGGGTGACATGGCCGTCCCGGGGATGCTCCATGCCGCCCTCCGGCTCAGCGATCACGCCCGGGCAGACGTGCTGGCGATCGAAACCGGTGCCGCCCTGGCGGTGCCCGGGGTGGTGGCGGTCTTCACCGCTGCCGATGTCCCGGGCCGGCTCAAGGTGGGCATCATCCATCAGGACTGGCCCGTGTTCATCCCGGTGGGGGGACGAACTTCATTCACCGGGGATGTGCTGGCGATCGTGGTGGCCGAGGATGTCGCCACCGCTCGCAAGGCGGCGGATCTGGTGCAGGTGCAGTACCGGGTGCTGACCCCCTTCACCGACCCGGCCGCCGCCCTCGCCTCCGCCGAGGACGCGGTGTGGGGATTGTCCGGCAATCAACTGTCCCGTTCGGTCTATACCCGGGGTGACGTCGACGCCGCTCTGGCCACTGCCACCCATACCGTCCACGAGGTGTTCGAGACCCAGCGGGTGGAGCATGCCTTTCTCGAACCGGAGTCGACCCTGGCGGTTCCGATGGAGGACGGGCGGCTCCACGTGTATTCGGGGGGCCAGGGTGTCTGGGACGATCGGGACCAGATCGCCGCTCTGCTCGATCTCTCGACCGACCAGGTCACCGTCGAGCTGGTGTCCAATGGCGGGGCGTTCGGCGGTAAGGAGGACATGTCCAACCAGGGTCAGACCGCCCTCGCCGCCCACCTCCTGCGCCGGCCGGTCCGTTGCACTCTGACCCGGGAGCAATCGCTGCACATTCATGCCAAGCGTCACCCGATCCGGATGGAGGTGTGGGCGGGCTGCGATGGCGAGGGCAGACTCACCGCCTTCAAGTCGAGGATGATCGGAGACTCGGGACCGTATGCCTCGGTGGGAATGAAGGTGCTGGAGCGGGCGGCCGGACACGCCAGCGGCCCCTATGTCGTGCCCGCCATCGATGTCCAGGCGATCGCGGTGCGGACCAACAACTCGGTGTGCGGCGCCTTCCGCGGCTTTGGCGCCAATCAGGCCCAGTTCGCCATGGAAGGGGTGATGGACCGGCTGGCCGCCAAGGTGGGGATCTCCGGCTGGCAGATCCGCGACAGGAACGTGGTCATGCCAGGGGTGGTGTGGGGTCCGGGCCAGATCATGGACGATGGGTGCCTCGGTGCGAGGGAGTGCCTCGATCGGGCCAAGCCGTACTACGACCAGGCACTCGCCGCCGGCAAGGCGGTCGGCCTCGGTCTCGGGCTGAAGAACTCCGGGCTGGGGAATGGTTTCCGGGAGCTCTCCCGGGCGGTGATCCGGTTCCGCCCCGACGGGAAGGTCGAGGTGCGCCATGGTTGGACCGAGATGGGTCAGGGGGTGCACACGGTGGCCCTGCAGATCGCTGCCCAACAACTCGGGATCGATCCCGACCGGATCGAAGTGATCGTCGACACGACCCGCGAACTCGGGTTTGGCCAGACCACCGGCTCGCGGGGAACCGTGATGGCGGCCGGTTCGGTGGCCGCCGCCTGCCGGGCGGCCGACGATGGCGGCCGGGCCGAGAACGTCGATTACACCGGCGAGTACCTCATCGACTGGACCGACAGCATCGAGTCGGGGAAGGAGAACCCCAAGATCCACTCGACCTTCAGTTACGCCGCCCAGTTGGTGATCGCCGACCGGGCCACCGGGGCGATCGAGAAGGTGGTGGCGATCCATGACGTGGGCAAGGTCGTCAATCCGACCCTGTGCGCGGGTCAGATCGAGGGTTCGGTCCACATGGGGCTGGGATACGCCCTGTCGGAGGACTTCCCGTGCGACGTCGAGGGCCGTCCCACCAGTCTCACGTTGCGCAGTCTCGACATCATCCGCCCCAAGGACATGCCGGGGGTGGAGGTGGTGCTGGTGGAGGTGCCGCAACCCGACTCGCCCTTCGGGGTGAAGGGGGTGGGCGAGATCGGCCTCGTCCCCACTGCCGGGGCGGTGGCGGCGGCCTACCACGACATCGACGGCGTCTGGCGAAACCGCCTTCCGATCAACAAGCACCAACCGCTGGAGGTCGCCAGCCGCGGGTCGAGCGGC
>DAIOGO010000004.1:0-6530 GCA_036745195.1 Actinomycetota bacterium
TGGGTGACCGCCCTCGGCCTGGTCAGCGACGCCGCCCTCCACTCGATGATCGTGCGTGGGTCCGAGGGAAGGGCGCCCTACTGGATGCTGCGTCGGTCGATCAACCTCTTCCAGGCGCTGACCCGGGACGTCGACCTGTCCGAATACGAAGCAGCCGTCGTTGATCCGAGTGGCGACGGCCAGTTCCGGGCCATCCACCTGGAGATGGCCGAGCATGGCTTCGACGTGCTCCCTTTCGACGAGGCGGCCGCTCTGGCCTACGACCTGAGAACCCGCTACGCCCCCGCCCTCGAATACCTCATCGACGCCCTCCTCGCCCCCCGCGGCTTCTGGGGCCACGAGATCGGCCACAAGATCAATCATCACGAACACGCCACCGAGGGGGAGGAATGAGCCTTAGGTACCGGGTGATGGCACCGGAACGATTTGCCCTGAGCCCGGTGTTGTGGGCAGCCCGGCGGGCGTTCGAGGACGCCTTCTGGGTGGAGTCGAACGGCGAGCACGAGGCGGTGGTGGCGGTGGCCGAATCGTGTCCGTCGGCGGCAGGGCTGCCTGGCATCTTCCTCGCCCCCCCGCTGGAGGCCCCCGGTCTGGTGGAGGCGCTCAATGCCGCCCACCCCGTGCTTGTGATCGGCTCGCCCGGAGTCGGAGGTTGGGTCCCCGGTTTGGCCGCCAGGCTCAAGTGCGAGGTGCTCCAAGTGGCGCGGATCGGGGCCGACCTGGAGGTGGCGGGCGACCTGGCCGCCTCGATCCAGGTCCTCGCCCGGCTGGCCGCCCGCTTCGAGGCGGTGGTGGCCAAGCTCGGCGGCTGAGCCGGCGATCAGCCGATCCGGTCGCGCCGCGCCTGCAACAGCTCCGCCGCCCGCTCCAGGGTGAGCGCTTCGATCGTGTCCCCCTTGCGCAGCGAGGCGTTGACCACCCCATCGGTGACATACGGTCCGAACCGGCCGGACCGGACCACGACCGGCTTCTTCGACACCGGGTCCTCGCCCAGCTCGCGCAGCGGTCCGGCGGTGGCGCGGGTCTGACCCCGGCGGCGGGGAGGTTCGGCCAGCAGCTGGAGGGCGGCCTCCATAGTGACGGTGAACAGTTCGTCCTCCGAAGCCAGGCTCCTTCGATCCTCCCCCCGCTGGATGTAGGGGCCGTATCGCCCGTTGAAGGCCTGGATCTCGACCCCGTTCTCGTCGGTGCCGACGGTGCGGGGCAGGGACAGCAGCTTGAGGGCATCGTCGAGTGAGAGCGCGTCGAGTTCCATCCCCTTGAGGAGGCTGGCCCGGGCCGGCTTCTGCTTGGAGCCCTCCTCCTGTTCGCCGAGCTGGACGTACGGGCCGAAGCGGCCGACCCGCCCCAGCACCACGAGACCGGTGTCGGGATCGGTCCCGAGGATCTTGTCCCCGGATCCCTGCCGTTCGATCAGGTCGGTGGCCAGTTCTATGGTCAGCTCGTCTGGGGCGATGTCGTCGGGGATCGACCCCCGATCCTCGCCCCGTTCCACATACGGGCCGAATTTTCCGACCCGGGCCACGATCTCGCGGCCCTGGGCGTCGGCCCCGATCGGGATCGAGTTGATGGCTCTGGCGTCGATGGAGCCGAGCCGTTCTTCGATGGTCGCCTTGAGCCCGGTCTCGCCCAGGTAGAAGCGGGTCAACCACGGAACCCTGTCTTCCTCTCCCGAGGCGATCCGGTCGAGATCGTCCTCCATCCGGGCGGTGAAGGCGTAGTCGACGAGATTGGGGAAGTTCTGCTCGAGCAGTGTCACCACCGCGAAGGCGGTGAAGGTGGGGACCAGCGCCTGGCCCTTCTTGAACACGTACCCGGCATCCTGGATCCGGGTCATGATCGAGGCGTAGGTGGAGGGCCGCCCCACCCCGAGCTCCTCGAGACGCTGGACGAGCGAAGCCTCGTTGTACCGGCGCGGTGGCTGGGTGTCGTGGCCGGCGACGTCGAGGGCGATCAGGTCGATGACGTCACCCTCCGTCAGTGGCGGCAGCGGTCGCTCTGAATCGTCGGCGTCGGCATCGGGATCGTCGAGGGACTCGACGTACACCTTGAGGAAACCGGGAAAGCGGATGACCCGCCCCGACGCCCCGAACTCGGTGGGCCGGGATGTGTCGGCGGTGAGTCGAACCGACATCTGCTCACCGGTCGCATCGGGCATCTGTGAGGCGAGCGTTCGCTTCCAGATCAACTCGTAGAGCCGGGCCTCGTCGCTGCCGAGCGCCTGGTTGACCTGGGCCGGCGTCTTCCAGGCCTCGCCGGCGGGGCGGATCGCCTCGTGGGCCTCCTGGGCGTTCTTGGCCTTGGCCGTGTAGATGCGGGGACTGGCGGGCACGTACTTCTCGCCGAACTGCTTGCGGATCTCGGCCCGGGCGGTGGCGATGGCCGCTTCCGACATCGTCACCGAATCGGTCCGCATGTAGGTGATGAACCCGTTCTCGTAGAGGCGCTGTGCCACCGACATGGTCCGGTTGGAGGTGAAGCGCAGCTTGCGCGACGCCTCCTGCTGGAGAGTGGAGGTCCGGAAGGGGGGATAGGGACGCCTCGTATACGGTTTCGTCTCGGTTGACACGACCGTGAACGAGGCCGACGACAGTTCTTCGGCCAGGGCGGTGACCGCCGGTTCGTCGAGAACGAGCACGTCCTTGGTCGGATGGCCGGTGCTGTCGAAGTCACGTCCGGTGGCCACCCGGGTGCCGTCCACCGACAGCAGGGTGGCAGGAAATTGGGGGGTTTCGCCCGCCTTCTCGAGGGTCGCCGTGAGGTCCCAGTACGTCCCGGAGCGGAACGCCATCCGTTCCCGTTCCCGTTCGACCACGATCCGCACCGCCACCGACTGCACCCGACCCGCCGACAACCCCCGCGAGACCTTGAGCCACAGCACCCGGGAAACGTCGTAACCCACCAGCCGGTCGAGGATGCGGCGGGTCTCCTGGGCATCCACCAGCCTGGCGTCGACCTCACGGGGGTTCGCAAATGCCTCCCTGATCGCCGCTTCGGTGATCTCGTGGAACACCATTCGTTTCACCGGGACCTTGGGTTTGAGGATCTCGGTGAGATGCCAGGCGATGGCTTCGCCTTCCCGGTCCTCGTCCGTCGCCAGGTAGAGCTCGTCGGCGGATTCGAGGAGTTGTTTGAGCCGCTTGACCCGGTCTTTGGATCGTTTGGAAACTACGTAGACGGGCTCGAAGTCGTGTTCCACGTCGACTGCCAGGTAGGACCACGGCTCCTTGCGATACTTCTCGGGGAGGTCCTTGGCGGAACCGGGTAGGTCGCGGACGTGACCCATCGAGGCCTCGACGACCACGTCCTCGCCGGTCACCCCACGCAGGAATTGACCAATCGATTTGGCCTTGGTGGGGGACTCGACGATGACGAGCTGCTTGGGCACGAGGGCACAAGCTACGGGTATCACCGGAAACGTGTCAACCCACGTCCATCGGATACCCTGGGTCGAATGGAAGCCGTCACCGAGCGTGTGCGGGGTCGCGAGCTCATCCGTCGAGGCCCCTACTCGCGGATGTTCTGGTCCCAGCTCATCTCCAGCCTGGGTGACTGGGTCACCCTGTTTGCGACCTTCTCGCTGGCGGCGCGGATCGCCGGAGGTGGCCGGGGTGCCTCGGTCGCCATCCTGATCCCGCTGGTCGCTCGCATCCTCCCCGGGCTGATCATCGGCATGGTGGGAGGTGTCTTTGCCGATCGGATGGACCGCAAGAAGCTGATGGTCATCGCCGACTTCGGCCGGGCCATCCTGGTGGGGGCCCTGGTCTTCGTGGGCACCTATCAGAGTCTGTTCGTCCTCACCTTTGCGATCGAGGTCCTGTCGCTTCTCCGCCAGCCGGCCCGGGAAGCCGTCATCCCCCAACTCATCGCCGAGCGTCACCTGATGGCTGCCAACGGGCTCAACCTGATCGCCGCCTACGCCACCGCCCCGCTCGGCTCGGCGCTGTTCGCGCTGCTCGCCCAACTCGGCCGATCGCTCGACCTGGGGTCGGTCGTCTACCCGGCGGTGGCGGCAGCCTTCGCCTTCGATGCGATCACATTCGTGCTGTCGGGAGTGATCGTCTTGTTCACCAACCTTCCCAAGCCGGAGATCCAGCCGGAGCGCCAGGCGGCGGGAACCCTCGACGTGAGGGCTCCGCTCCGCGACATGCTCGATGGGTTCAAGTTCGTGACCACCTTCCCGGCCGCCCGCCGCACGGTGCTGGGTGTGGCATTGGCTCTGTTCGGGGCGGGAGCGCTGTTCGTGCTCGGCCAGCCGTTTTCGGAGCAGGTCCTCTCTGGCAGCGACTCGGGGTTCGGGGTGCTGGTCACGGCGCTGGGGGTGGGGGCCGCCACCGGGATGGTGGTGATGACCCTCAACGGCAAACGGATCATCCGCCGGGAGCTGATCTTCGGTCTGGCGCTGCTGATTACCGGTGGCACGATCGGCCTGGCGGCACTCGCCAACACCGTGCCGGTCGCCGCCGCCTGGGTGCTGGTGGCGGGAGCAGGTTCCGGGGTGGCGTATGTGTCGGGGTTCACCCATCTCCACGCCGTCGTCACCGACGACATTCGTGGACGGACCTTCGCCGCGCTGTACGCCGCCGCTCGGGCCGCCCTGCTGATTTCGTTTGCCCTCGCCGGTTTGGGGGCGGCCGCCCTAGAAGGACAACTCCCCGGTTTGCTCGGCAGCGGGATCAGGGCGGTCATGCTGTTCGCGGCGGTGGTGATCGCCCTGGCCGGGGCAGTGGTGGTGTGGGCGGTGCGGGGAGAGATCCTGGGGGATCCCTTCGACGAGGAGTCCTACCAGGCTCTGCGGGATGCGGGCGACGCCGTCACCTGGATGCGCGGCGATCGCCGGACCAAGCCACAATGACCTGATGACAGCTTCGTATGTCGCCCTCGAAGGGATCGAGGGAGCAGGCAAGAGCACCATCGCCGGCCTGGTTGCCGGCCACCAACGCTCGGTGGGACGAGAGGTCGTAGTCGTGCGGGAACCGGGCGGGACCGAACTGGGGGAGGAGATCAGGCGGTTGCTTCTCCATTCGGGCGAGATGTCGCCGTGGGCGGAGGCGGCCCTGTTTGCCGCCTCCCGCGCCCAACTGGTGGCGGAGGTCGTTCGCCCGGCGTTGGAGCGGGGGGCGCTGGTGATCTCGGACCGGACCTATTACTCGTCGCTCGCCTATCAGGGCCATGCCCGCGGCCTCGGGGTCGCCGAGGTGCGAGCGCTCAACGAAGCCGTCCTCGACGGAGCCCTGCCCGATCTGGTGGTGGTGCTCGCCGTCGATCCGGGGGTGGGCCTCGACCGGCAGGTCGAGCCCGACCGGATCGGTGGAGCCGGCCTGGATTTCCAGCGTCGGGTGGCAGAGGGGTATCGGCTGCTGGCCGAGCAGGATCCATCGCTGGTGCGTCTGGTGCCGGCGGGTGACTCGCCCGAGCAGGTCGCCGCCACGGTCGTCGAGTTGATCGGAGAGATGTGACCGGGACCTTCGACGACATCATCGGGCACCAGCAGGTCATCGTCCAACTCGAGCGGGAGGTGGCATCGCCGGCCAACTCCTATCTGTTCGTGGGTGCCACCGGTGTGGGCAAGGCCACCGTCGCCCTCCGTTTCGCCCGTTTGCTGCTCTGCCCCGAGGGGGGCCGGCATCCGGAGCCGTGCCGCTCGTGCCGCCGGGTCGACTCCGGCAATCACCCCGACCTGGTGGTGGCCGAACCCGAGGGAAAGGTGAGCATGGGGGTCGACCAGGCCAGGGTGATGATCCAGCAGGCGACCCTGCGTCCCTACGAGGGGGATCGCAAGGTGTTCGTGATGGAGGAGGCCGACGCGCTCACGGAGCAGGCGGCCAACGCCCTCCTCAAGACCCTGGAGGAGCCGTCCAACACAACGGTGTTCATCCTGGTGGTCGAGTCGGAGGAGAGCCTGCCGGCCACGGTCGCCAGTCGGTGTCGGTCGGTGTACTTCGGCAGGATTCCCGAGGAGATGATCGTGGCGGGCCTGGTGGCCCGGGGGGTGGAGCCGGAACAGGCGGGGAGTGTGGCCCGGATGTCGGGCGGGCGTCCCGGCCTGGCGATGACGATCGCCTCCAACCCGGCGGTGAGCGACTTCCGCAACGAATGGCTGTCAGTCCCCAACCGGGTGACCGACCGGCCCGGGGAGGCCTTCCTGCTCGCCCAGGAGATGTTGGCGGTGGCCGAACCACTGATCAAGGAGGTGGCCGAGGACGAGGGCGGCGGCAAGGACAAAGTCGATCGGGTCACCCGCCGGGCCCGGCAGGCGTTGCTCGTGTCGGGCCTCGAGATGCTCGCCTCCTTCTACACCGATTCCGCCGCCATCCAGCTCGGTGGCCCGGTTCGCAATGACGACATCCCGCTGGCGGATCTGACGCAGGTCTCGTCGCGCCGGGCGGTGCGGAACGCCGGTCTGTGTCTGGATGCCGCCGCCGACCTGCAGGCCAATCTCCGTCCCCAACTCCTCCTCGCCAACCTGCTCACAAGACTCGGCTCGGAGGAGGAAGGATGAAGAACGATGAACGATGAACGATGAACGA
>DAIOGO010000004.1:6630-52115 GCA_036745195.1 Actinomycetota bacterium
CGCATTGCGCATGACGCATTGCGCATGACGCAAGGCGCAGGACGCATGACGCAAGCGAGCCGGAGAGGGGAATCGAACCCCTGACCTACGCATTACGAGTGCGTTGCTCTACCGACTGAGCTACCCCGGCTGGGGACGGGCATGATAGTTGCCGGGAGGGAGCCAAATGTTTTGGTTCCGGGTGTCTCGGCTAGCGTGTCTCGTCTCATGGCCGATCAAGCCGATTTCGAGCGCCAGGCACTCGAGCTCGTTCCCCAACTGTTTGGAGCCGCCCGGCGGATGACCCGCAACGTCTCCGACGCCGAGGATCTCGTCCAGGAGACACTTCTCAAGGGTTACCGCGCCTTCGGCGGGTTCGAGGAGGGCACCAATCTGCGGGCCTGGTTGTTCAGGATCCTCACCAATACGTTCATCAACAAGTACCGGCGCGACAGCCGGAGACCGGACGAGGTCGACCTGGGCGACGTGGAAGATCTCTTCCTCTACCGCCGGTTGGGCGGATCCGACGGCGCCATCGCCGGCCGTTCGACCGAAGATGTGGTTCTCGATGGTCTGGTGTCCGGTGATGTGAAGTCGGCCGTCGAAGAACTGCCCGAGGTGTTCCGGGTTCCGGTTCTCCTCGCCGATCTCGAGGGCTTCTCCTACAAAGAGATCGCCGAGATCCTCGATGTGCCGATCGGTACGGTGATGTCGCGTCTTCATCGGGGAAGAAAGGCGCTGCAGAAACGGTTGTGGGACTATGCAAGCGAGCGCGGTCTCACCGCCGGACCCCGACCAGACGAAATCGAGGCTTCGAGATG
This sequence comes from Actinomycetota bacterium, assembly GCA_036745195.1. Taxonomy (GTDB): domain Bacteria; phylum Actinomycetota; class Acidimicrobiia; order Spongiisociales; family ZC4RG35; genus JBFHRE01. Next base: position 7,431 of record DAIOGO010000004.1, read on the forward strand.
AGTGCATCCCATGGGTGAACTGTGCGATGAGGCTCTGGCCAATCTGTACCCCTATCTCGACGCCGAACTCGATGACGGCGAGATCGAGCGGATTCGGATGCATCTGATCGACTGCCCGCCTTGCGGAGACGCCTTCGGCTTCGAGCAGCGACTCAAGATCGTCGTTCGCGAGCGATTGGCTGAGGAGGTCCCGGAGTCGGCGCTCCTGCGCTTCCGGCAGGCCCTCAGAGGGATCGAAGGCCCATCGGTCTGAAGTGGTTGGCCGGTCCCACCACCCGACGGTAGGCTGCACCCAGCCATGAGCAATCACCGTCGCCTCATCTCGTCCGTCCTCCTCGTCGCCGTATTCGCCCTTCCGGGGGTGGCGATCGCCCAGGAAGAGACCGAGGAGACCACCGCCACTACCGCTGTCACCGAAGGCACCTTCTTGATGCCGGCCGTGTCGGTTCCGCCGGTGGTCGATGCCGTGGAGGAGGCCCCCTGGACGACCAAGTTCCTCATCCCGACCAGCCTGGTGCTGGCGGTGCTGGCGGTGTTCGTCACCGTCGTCCAGTACTTCGTCAAAGTCGTGAGGAACCGGTACAAGGTCGTCGAGTGACGGCCTCGATCCCCTGGCCGTTTGCTCAACGGATCGGGGGACTGGTCGCCGGAGCCCATCCACTGGCCGGCTCTTATCACATCGAACAGCTGGCCTCCACCCTCCCGGCGGTGGTGGCCGCCGCCAACGAGGCGGTGGCCGAGGAGACCGGTCTCGCCCTCGCCGGGCTCCCCGAAGTCGCAGTGGTGTCTCGGAGAGAGTGGGTCGAGCGGAACGTGTCCGCCTTCTCCTCGATGCTGGAACCGGCCGAGCGCCGGTTGGCCGAGCGAATCGAGCGGACCGGTGTCGACGGAGCGAATCTCGCCCACCGGGTCGTGGCCGGCCAGACGGGGGCGGTCCTCGGGTTCCTCGCCCGCCGGGTGCTCGGTCAATACGAATTGGTGGTCCCGACCGGGGAACAGGGTGATTCGATCGCCTTCGTGGGGGGGAACCTGCTGCACATGGAGCGGGCCCATCAGCTCAATCCCAAGGAGTTCCGGACCTGGGTGGCGCTGCACGAATCTGCCCATCGCGCTCAATTCGTGGGGGTCGGGTGGATGCGGGGCTACTTCTCCGGTCTGGTGACCGAGATGGTCGAGTCCGCAGTCCCGGACGAGGCGCGGCTGTCCCGGCTCGTCGATCAGATCGTCAGCTCGCGTCGCGCCCATACGCCGGTGATCGATGAGAGTGGTCTGTTGGGGCTGTTCGCCGGTCCGTCACAGCGGGCTGCCCTCGAGCGGATCCAGGCCCTGATGAGCCTGCTGGAGGGCCACGGGCACGTCGTGATGGACCGCCTCGGCGACCGCATGCTGGTGTCCCGCCCCCGCATGTCCAGCCTGCTCAAAGCCCGCCGCTCCGACCCCCGCACCGCGCTGTTCTTCAAGTTGACCGGGCTCGAGCTGAAGATGCGCCAGTACGAGGAAGGCGAACGGTTCGTGCTGGCGGTCGAGAAGCAGGCCGGGTGGCAAGCCATCTCGCTCGCCTGGAGTGATGCTGGGGCACTTCCCACGCTGGCGGAGATCAGGGCGCCCGAGCAGTGGTTGCGACGCGTCGCCTGAACCGTTTGCTCGCCGAGATCGCCGACCGGGTGCGCCTTCCCGAAGGCCCGTCGGTGGTGGCGCTCTCGGGTGGGGCCGACTCTGCCGCGCTGGCGGGGTTGATGGTGCGGGGCGGAGAGGCGGTCAGGGCCCTCCATGTCCACCATGGCCTGGCCTCGTCCGATCGGCTGGAGGAGACCGCCGCCGCCGCCGCCGGGTTCCTCGGCATCGGATTCACGTCCCTCCGGATCGAACCCGAGCCGGGTCCCGGTTTCGAGGCCCGCGCCAGAACTGCCCGCTACCGGTGTTTCGAGGACAACCTCGCCCCTCAGGAACAGCTGGCGACCGGCCACACCCTGGATGACCTGACCGAGACCGTGCTGATGCGACTGGCGCGGGGGGCCGGCCTGGACGGGCTGACGGGCATCGCCGAGCAACGCCAGCGGTACCTGCGGCCGTTGCTCCGGGTCCGGCGTTCGGAGACACGCGAACTCGCCACCTTGATGGGGATGCCCTGGATGGACGATCCTTCCAACGAGTCGCAGGAAGTCCTCCGCAATCGGGTGCGCAGCGTCCTGCTGCCGGCCCTGGAGGCCACCTTCGGCCGCGATCCGTCGGTATCGATCGCGCTGTCGGCCCTCCAACTGCAGGAGGAACGCCGGCTCCTCGACGACCTGATCGATGAAACCTCGCTCACCGTGGGGGATGGCTGGGTGACGGTGCCAATGACGGTGCTGACCGGTCTCGAACCCGCTCTGGGGGAACGCCTCCTTCGCCGGATGTGGCACCTTCTCGGGTTCGAATACCCGCCGGGGTCGGAGCCGGTGGGGCGGGCGCTGGCGGTGGCCGCCCGGGATCGGTCCTCCGCCCAACTGGGGAGCGGGGTGACCGCCCGGGTCGAGAAGGAGCGGTTCATCCTCTCGCGGTCGGGTTCGGCCCGAGACGGCGGAACCGGCTAGCTTTCGCTCGTCGCCACCGAGGAAGGTCTTTGGGAACGTTCAACACGCTGATCTCCAGCGAGGAGATCGAATCGAAACTCGCCGAGATGGGAGCCCAGATCAGTGCCGACTACCGGGGCAAGGACCTCCTGGTGGTGGGGGTGCTCAAGGGCGCCTTCATGGTCATGGCCGACCTCGCCAGGAACATCACCATCCCGGTCGAGTTCGACTTCATGGCGGTCTCCTCCTACGGAGCCTCGACCCAGACCTCGGGCGTGGTGCGAATCCTCAAGGACCTCGATCAGGAGATCGCCGATCGCCACGTCCTCATCGTCGAGGACATCATCGACTCCGGGCTGACCCTCAACTATCTGATGAAGAGCCTCAGAGTGAGAAAGCCGGCCTCCATCGAGATCGCCGCCCTGCTCGTCAAGCAGGGGATCCAGCGTGTCCCGATAGAAGTCCGTTATGCCGCCTTCAACATCGGTCCCGAGTTCGTGATCGGATACGGGCTGGACTACGCCGGAAAGTATCGCAACCTGCCCTACGTTGCGGTGGTCGAGGGTTCGCTGGATTGACGGTCCGATCCCAAGCGCCCGCCTGCGGGGTTTTCATAGGCCCGCAAGACCCGTACGATGATGGTCCGGCGGCCGGGTGGAATGCCGTCGTTGTCCCGATCGTCTCGAGGAACCTGTGAATCGATCCCTCAGAACATTGCTCGTGTATGGGCTCGTCATCAGTGTGCTGGTGGTGGCCGCCTCCCAATGGCTGGGACAGGTCGCCGCCCCCGACGAACTCAAGATCAACGAGTTCTACGAGCAGGTCGACGAAGGCAGGGTCGAATCGGTCATCATTCTGAATCGATCGGAACGGCTGGAGGGTCGTTATGTCGACTCCAGCGCCCCGGAGGAAGGCGCCGATTTCTTCGTGCAGATCGGCGACCGCTTCGGTGAGCAACTCGAGGCCCGGTTGGACGAGGCCGGTATCGAGTATCAGGTCGACAACCAGCCGCCGGGTTTCGCCGACTACCTGTGGCAACTGCTGCCGTGGTTGATCCTGATCGGCTTGATGGTGTTCTTCTTCACCCAGATGCAGGGGTCGGGAAACCGGGTGATGCAGTTCGGGCGGGCCAAGGCCAAGACGATCACCAAGGACCAGCCCAAGGTCACCTTCAAGGACGTCGCCGGCGTCGACGAGGCGATCGAAGAGTTGGAGGAGATCAGGGACTTCCTCAAGCAACCCGACAAGTACCGGGCAATGGGCGCCCGTATCCCCAAGGGAATCCTTTTGTTTGGTCCTCCCGGAACCGGCAAGACCCTGCTGGCGAGGGCGGTGGCCGGCGAAGCGGGCGTGCCCTTCCTCTCGATTTCGGGATCCGACTTCGTCGAGATGTTCGTCGGTGTGGGCGCTTCGCGGGTCCGCGATCTCTTCGAGCAGGCCAAGACCTCCGCCCCGGCCATCGTGTTCATCGACGAGATCGATGCGGTGGGACGGCACCGGGGAGCGGGTCTGGGGGGAGGCCATGACGAGCGAGAGCAGACCCTCAACCAGTTGCTGGTCGAACTCGACGGATTCGAGTCGAATGTCGGTGTGATCGTCATGGCCGCCACCAACCGGCCAGACATCCTCGATCCGGCCCTGCTTCGTCCCGGGCGCTTCGATCGCCAGATCATCATCGACGGCCCGGACATCAGAGGCCGCCGTGCCATCCTCGATGTTCATTCCAAGGGCAAGCCGCTCGGGCCCGAGATCGATCTCGACTCGCTGGCACGGGGGACCCCCGGGTTCACCGGCGCCGATCTGGCCAACCTGATCAACGAGGCGGCGCTGCTGACTGTGCGGAGGGGCAGGCCCTCGATCGGGATGGACGAGCTCAACGAGGCGATCGATCGTGTTATCGCCGGCCCGGAGCGCAAGTCGCGGATCATCACCGAGGAGGAGCGCAAGATCACCGCGTTCCACGAGGCCGGTCATGCCCTCGTCGGGTTTGCCCTCCCCAATGTCGACCCGATCCACAAGGTGACCATCATTCCCCGGGGCCGGGCGGGCGGCTACACCCTGGCCCTGCCCACCGAGGATCGCTATTACAAACGCCGCAGCGAAATGGTCGACGAACTGGCCTACGCCCTTGGCGGCAGGACCGCCGAGGAACTCGTCTTCTCCGATCCCTCCACCGGAGCCTCGAATGACATCGAGAAGGCCACTCGGACCGCCCGTCGCATGGTCATGGAATACGGGATGAGCGACCGGTTGGGGCCGATGAAATACGGTCAGACGTCGGGAGAGGTGTTCCTCGGCCGCGACTACAACCGCCAGGCCGACTACTCCGACGAGGTTGCCTCCCGCATCGATGAGGAGGTCAGGGCCCTGATCACCGCCGCTCATGACGAGGCAAGGCAGATCCTCACGACCCACTCCGACGCTCTCGAGCGGCTGGCTTCGGCGTTGCTCGAGCGGGAAACTCTCGATCGAGCCGAGGTGGCGGAGGTGCTCAATGACGTGCCCAAGTGGGAACACGTCAACAGCGGCTCGCTTCGCATCCAGATCCCGCCCGGTTTCATCTCCCCCAATGGAGGCAATGCCGCCGCCCAGCAGGGAGAGCCGTCCCATCACTGATCGGGAGCCGGCCGGGAATCCCGGGGTGGTCTGGCAGCTGAAGACACGGACTCTGTCTCTCGACCGTCCGCGTCTGATGGGCATCGTCAACGTCACCCCGGATTCGTTCTCCGACGGTGGACGTTTCACCGACCCCCGGGCGGCGATCGCCCACGGTCTGCGCCTGGTGGAGCAGGGGGCGGATCTGGTCGACGTTGGAGGTGAATCCACCCGACCCGGGGCCGACCCGGTGGGAGCGGGCGAGGAACTCGATCGGGTGTTGCCGGTGGTGGCCGCCCTCGCCGCCGAAGGGGTGATCGTGTCGGTCGACACCGCCAAGGTCGAGGTGGCCAGGGCGGCGCTCGAGGCCGGGGCCGAGATCGTCAACGACGTCACCGGTCTGGCCGATCCGGGCATGCGCACCGAGGTCGCTGCCGCACGAGCCGGGGTGGTCATCATGCACATGCAGGGCACCCCTCGCACCATGCAGGTCGAACCGGCCTATGGCGACGTGGTCGACGAGGTGGCGGCCCACCTGGCCCACCAGGCGGCCCTGGCGGTGGCGGCGGGTGTCGCCCCCGCCTCGGTGGTGGTCGATCCCGGCATCGGCTTCGGCAAGACACTGGCCCACAATCTGGCCCTGCTGGCCGCCCTCGACCGGATCGGGGGAGACCATCAGGTCCTGCTGGGTGTGTCACGCAAGAGCCTCTTCAAGTCACTCCTCGGCGTCGACGACCCGATTGAACGCGATCGTGCATCGGCCACCATGCTGGCGCTGGCGGTGCTCGCCGGAGTGAGGCTCTTTCGCGTCCACGACATCGACTCATCGCTCGAAGCAGCCAACCTGGCATGGGCTATCGTTCGAGCACAACCATGATTGCTGGACTCAAACCTCGCGCCTTCACCTGGGTGATCGCAAACCGCCTCGCCGTCTCCGAGCGAATCGGTGGATATGGGTTCCAACACCGGCGGGTTCGGCGGGAGGAAGAGATCAACTGGCTGGTGCGGGAGGCCAAGATCACGACCGTCATCACCCTCATGCCCGGCAATCAGAATCTGCAGGCCTACCGGGCTGCCGGTCTCGAAACCCAGGCCGTACCGCTCGGTCCGGAGATCACCCAGCAGGATGCCGCCAGGCTGTACGAGGTCATGGACAAGGCCCTCGCCGACGAGAAGGCTCGAGTGTTGCTCCACCGCGAGATCGTGGACGACGACCTGGCCGGCCTGCTGGGCGGGTACCTGATCGCATCCGGGCTGGTGGAGGACAGGATCCTGGCGGCGGCGGTGATCCAGGAGATCCTCGGCCGACCGCTCGGGCCGAAGGCCCGGGCGTTGTTGCCTGGGCCGAACCGGGCTCGATGACCCGGGTCGCGATCGCCCTCGGTTCCAATCTCGGCGATCGACTGGATCATCTGCGGGTCGGTTTGAAGGGACTGCGGGAACTGGGCACGGTCATCGCGGTGTCGTCGGTGTACGAAACCGCGCCGGTTGGTGAGCCGGGGCAAGGCCCCTACCTCAATGCGGCGGTCCTGATGGAGACCGACCTCGATCCAGATGACCTGATGCGAGGACTGTTGGCGATCGAGGCGTCGAGGAACAGGATCCGCACCGGCCGGTGGACGGCCCGCACCCTCGACCTCGACATCGTCGCTCATCGCGGTGATCCGGTGACCACCGCCACCACCCAGATCCCACACCCGCGGGCCGCCGAGCGCCGCTTCGTCCTCGAGCCACTCACCGAGATCTGGCCGCAGGCGCCGGTGGGGACGGACCTCACTGCCGAAGAAGCGCTCCGCCGTCTCCCGGGCGGCGGGGTGTTCCGATGGGAGGGCGACTGGGAGGTGGCGGTTCCTCGGTTGGGATGGATCGCCCCGGCGCTGGTCATGGGCCAGATGGTGCTCATCGGAGCGATCCTGATCGTATCTTTCCTCACGATCAGGGCTCCGATTCCGCTGTGGCGAACTGTGGTGGGCGGGTTGTCGGCGCTGGTGGGGAGTGGACTGGTCGTGTCGGCCGCCCTGGCGCTGGGCTCCCGCCTGTCGGCCCTCCCCGATCCCCGCCCAGGGCCGGGGTTGATCGAGCGAGGTCCTTTCCGGCTGGCCCGTCACCCGATCTATGGCGGAGTCCTGTTGGGGTCGCTGGCGATGATGGTGCTGGCCGGGAGTTGGTGGCCGTTGCCGCTGGCGTTCGTCCTGGCCGGGTTGTTGTGGGTCAAGTCCGGCCTGGAGGAGCGGGCGTTGACGCTGATGTTCCCCGACTACCCCTACTACCGAAGCCGGGTCCGCCGTCGGTTCATCCCGTGGATCCTGTGACGCCGCCCGTCACCGTTGCCTGGCGGGGGGTGTTCGACAACTCCGAACTCAATGCCCTCCACGCTCGGGCGTTCGGGCACCGTGTCTACGACGGGACCGACTGGGACTGGAAGTCCCTCCTCGACCGGCACAGCCTCGGCTGGGTCACCGCCCGTCGGGAAGAACGGCTGGTTGGGTTCGTGAACGTCCTGTGGGATGGCCTGATCCATGCCTGGATCCAGGACGTGATGGTCGAGGATGACTCGCGCCGAGTTGGAGTCGGCACACAGATGGTGGCGACCGCCGGCAGACAGGCCGGCCTTGCCGGCTGCGAGTGGTTGCACGTCGATTTCGACGACGAGCACCGGCCGTTCTACATCGACGCCTGTGGCTTCACCCCCACCCAGGGCGGTCTGATTGCGTTGCGTTCGTTGGATCCGGGGTGATGGCCGAGTTCACCAGGCTTCGTCGGGTTCGGCCGTGACCTCCAGCCACCTGGCGTCGAGCGACTCACGCATCTTCCGGTAGTTGTCCCGCCGCTTCCAGAACTTGGTCTTCCACACTCGGAACCGGCGGTTGGACACCTCGGCGACCTCTTCGGGGCCTTCGTGGAACCGATCACGACGGATCTCGGGCAGGGCGACTTCTTCGGGATCGCCGGCCGTTGCCAGCAGTTGATGGGCGGCGTGGCGGATCTGGCGATGTTGCCTTTGACGATCGGGCCGGTTGGGGCGGTCGTCGTATCCGGGAATCGACTCGCGGTTCTGGCGAGAGCGTTGGGCCATGGGAGCCTCCTACGTTCACAGGCGAGGATGTACTCGAGATCACTCCGAGGTGATGATCCTCAGCCAGGGCGGGGCACGCTCCTGCATCACCCTCAACATAGTGCGGCGCCACCACAATGTGAGGGGTTTGCCTGCTCGAGTTGCGCGATCCCCTGCCTGTCCACCGTCGTTCCTTCCGCCCGCATCGTTGTTACCGTCAGGCCGGGTTCGGCACGACCGGTATGGAAGAACAACGCATCATCATCATCGGCCCGGGGAGGGCGGGAGGTTCGCTGGGTTTGGCCGCGCAGGCGGCTGGGCACCGGGTGGTGGCGGTGGTGCCCGGTCCGAGTGGGCGGGTGCCGCCTCCCCTGGCAGGAGTCGTGTCCGATCCCGGCTTTCTACCGCCGGCAGACCTCCTCCTCATCTGTACGCGAGACGATGGGATCGCCGGCGCGGTTCGGGGACTGGTCGGCGCGATCGACTCGGTCCCGGTCGTCGCCCACATTTCGGGCTTCACCGCTGTCGGGGTGCTCGCTCCGCTGACCGGATCGGGAACCGTGGCCGGCTCGCTCCACCCGCTACAGACCCTCCCCGACCCGGCCACCGGTGCCCGATCACTGGCCGGGGCCTGGGCGGCGGTGACCGGGCCGGCCTCGCCGCAGCTCTCCGGCTTCGCCGCCTCGTTGGGGATGAAACCGTTCGCACTGGCCGATGAGGACAAGGCCATCTATCACGCCGCCGCCTCGTCGGCAGCCAACTTCGTGGTAGAGGCGCTGGCGGTCGCCGAGGACCTGTTCGCGTCGCGGCATCTCCCGTTCGAGGCGTTGGAGCCCCTGGTCGGCGCCATCGTGGCCAACGTGTTCAGGCTCGGCTCGGGGCCGGCGCTGACCGGTCCGGTGGCAAGGGGCGATGTGGCCACCGTGCGCGGGCAACTGGCGGCGGCCGGCTCCCTCTCGTCCGACCTGGCGGAGCAATACCGCTTGCTGGTGGCGGCGCTGGCAATCCGGGTGGGCCGGCCGGAGGTGCTGGCGTGAAGGTCACCGCCACATTCGCCGAGACCCGCCAGGCGTCGTCTGGGCGGACGGCCCTGGTTCCCACCATGGGGGCGCTGCATGCGGGCCATCTCTCACTCATCGATGCCACCCGGTCGGTGGCAGATCGGGTGGTGGTGTCGCTGTTCGTGAACCCGCTCCAATTCAACGACAGCTCGGACCTGGCCCGGTACCCGCGTGACTTTGATCGCGATGCCGGTATGTGCGAGCGGGCCGGGGTGGACGTCCTGTTTGCCCCCACCGTGGAGGAGATGTACCCGACCGAGCCGCTGGTGCGGGTCTCGGTTGGCCCGGTGGGGGATCACATGGAGGGGAGGCACCGTCCCGGCCATTTCGAGGGGGTGGCGACTGTGGTCGTCAAGTTGCTGGCGGGGATCCAGCCGGCGGTGGCGGTCTTCGGCCGCAAGGATGCCCAGCAGGTGGCGGTGGTTCGGTCGGTGGTGACCGACCTCAGCTTCCCGGTCGAGATCGTGGGGGTGAGCACCGTGCGTGAGCCGGACGGTCTTGCCATGTCGAGCCGGAACGTGTTTCTCTCCCCGGCGGCCCGGCGGTCGGCGACCGGGCTGTCGCGCGGGCTGATGCGGGCGGCCGGGCTCGTCGACGGCGGTGAACGATCGGCGGCCGTTCTGGCCGAGGCGGTCAGGGCCGAGGCAACCGAAGTAGCCCTCGACTACGTCCTCCTGGCCGATCAGGAACGGGCCCAGCCGATGCCGGTCCTCGACCGACCGGCCTTCCTGGCGGTGGCCGGCGTGGTCGGCGGGGTCAGGCTCATCGACAACGTCGCCTTCGACGGAGACGACCCGTTCGAAGCCGATCGGGGTGTCATCGTGTCGGGGTCGGACCGATGAGGGTGCTGGCGCTCGATGTGGAGAATCGTTTCACCCGGATCGGGTTGTTCGACGGCGCCCGGGTCGAGCGGGTAGCGACGGTGACCACCGTCGGGCGAACGGCCGACGAGTTCCACCTGCTGATGGAGTCGCTGCTGGGTGGGGCGGTGGTCGATCGGGCGATCCTGGCCTGTGTCGTCCCGGGGCTGACGTGGCCCCTTCGTTCGGCGTTGGAGCGGTGGGCGCCGGGAGTGCTGGTGGTGGGGCCTGGGATCAAGACGGGTCTGGCGCTGGCAGTCGACAATCCCCGTGAAGTCGGGGCCGACCGGGTGGTGGGGGCGGTTGGCGCCGTCGAACAGCATGGGGCACCGGTGATGGTCGTCGATTTCCGAACCGCCACCACCATCGACGTCGTCGATGCGGCCGGTGTGTTCCGGGGTGGGGCGATCGCCGCCGGGATCGAGGTCTCGGCCGAGGCCCTCGCCGCCTCGGCCGCCGCCCTTCGCCACGTCGACATCGTGCTTCCCCCGCGGACGGTGGGCAAGAACACGGTGGAGGCGATCCAGGCGGGCATCGTGTTGGGTGCGGCGGCGATGGTCGATGGACTGATCGGCCGGATCGAAGAGGAGATGGGGCTGGCCGGCGCTCCCGTCGTCGCTACCGGGATACATGCCCGGATCATCGCCGGAGCCAGCCGGCGGATCGACCACGTCGATGAGGAGTTGACGCTGCTGGGTCTACGACTGGTGGCCGAACGGAACTCGATTTGAACCACGACCAGGCACCGTCCAAAGTTCCGCCGATGGAGACAGACAATCCCCTCGACGCCGGCCTGGGCGACCACCCGCTGACCGCGGTTCGGTTGGAGAAGGTCCAGGCCCTCCGCCGGCGTGGGATCGATCCTTATCCGGTCCGTTTCGAGCGGAGCGAGACCGCCGGAGAGCTCCAGGAGCGCTTCGCCGGGCTGGAGGCGGGGGCGGTCACCGGGGAGGCCGTCACCGTGGCCGGCCGCATCATGCTGCTGCGTAGCTTCGGGAAGCTCGTGTTCGTCACGATCGAAGACGCTTCCGGCCGGATCCAGCTCATGTGCTCTCGAGCCGAGGTGGATACGGCCACGTTCGAGGATTTCGAGGCTCTCGACCTGGGTGACTGGGTGGGGGCGTCGGGGGAGATCGTGACCACCCGCAAAGGGGAGCTCTCCGTCAGGATCGAATCGTTTCAGCTCCTGGCCAAGGCGCTGCGACCGCTCCCCGACAAGTGGCACGGCTTGCAGGACATCGAGGCGCGCTCGCGCCGGCGGTATCTGGACCTGATGATGAATCCCGAGAGCCGTCGGGTCGCCCTGCTCCGCGCCGGTGTCATCTCCCGCCTCAGGCAGCTGTTCCACGAGCGGGGGTTCATCGAGGTCGAGACCCCGGTTCTGCTGGCGGAGGCGGGCGGGGCGCTGGCCCGGCCCTTCGTCACCCATCACAACGCCCTCGATCTCAACATGTACCTCCGGATCGCCACCGAATTGCATCTCAAACGACTTGTCGTGGGCGGCGTCGAGCGGGTCTTCGAGATCGGGCGGATCTTCCGAAACGAGGGCATCGACTCGACCCACAACCCCGAATTCACCATGCTGGAGTCGTACCAGGCGCTGGCCGACTACCGGGATGTCCTGGGCATGGTGGAGGAGATGGTTGCCGACGTGGCGATCACGACCACCGGATCCGCCCGCATCCAGTACCAGAACCGGCCGCTGGATCTGACCCCGCCCTACCGCCAGGCCCGGATGGTCGATCTGGTGGCGGAGGCGGTGGGGGAGCCGGTGTGGCCGGATCGCGACGTGCAAGAACTGAGGGACATCTGCGAGCGGCACGGGGTTGTCTTCGAGGCGGCCTGGGGGCCGGGACGGCTGGTGGAGGCCCTATTCGACCAGTTGGTGGAGCACACGATCTGGGAGCCGGTGTTCGTGCTCGATCACCCGGTCGAGATCTCACCACTCGCCCGCCGGCGCACCGACGACGATCAGCTCACAGAACGATTCGAGTTGTTCATCGCCGGCCACGAGTACGCCAATGCCTTCTCCGAGTTGAACGATCCGCTCGACCAGCGGGCGCGGTTCCAGGCCCAGGCGGCGGCCAAGGCGGCCGGCGACAAGGACGCCCACCCGATCGATGAGGACTACCTGACCGCCCTCGAGTACGGGTTGCCCCCCACCGGTGGGCTTGGTATCGGAATCGACCGTCTCATCATGCTGCTGGCAGACAAGGCCCACATCCGCGAAGTGATCTTGTTTCCCGTCCTCAGACCCGAGTAGCGATCACTCCGGCTCTGGTTCGGGGCGGACAAGGTGGACGACGTCCGCCGGCCGGCTCGGGGCCGAGCGGAGGTCGTCGGCGGCAGACAGCACCCTGGCCCGGAATCGGGCGATCTCGTCGACCACGGTTTCGGGGGAGTCGCCGATGACCAGCTTGCGCCCGTCGATGAGGGTCAGCATGGTGTCGGGCGTGACCTCCATCGACTCGATGAGGTCGGCGTTGAGATACAGCTCCTCGCCCCGAATTCGGTGCAGTCGGATCATGTTCCCCTCGTCGGCGGGAAGCGGACGAGATCAAGGCCTGTGGTTCGGGGCGATGCTCAGAGCTGGGCGATGGCCGAGGCGTTGTCGGCCGCCTTGGCCAGCAGCCGTTCGGTGGCGTCGAGGATGACGTCGGAGCTGTGGGAGCTGCTCAGCAACTCGATGGCCGAGATCCGGAACACTCCCCCGGCCCGATCGAGGGTCTCCTGTGCCGCCAGCAGATGATCGATCACCCGATTGGCGACGACGGAGATCGAGCCAGGCCGGATATCGGCCAGGATGCTGGCAAACGTCAGGTCGTCCAGCCTGCCCACCTCATCGACCTCGCGCACACCTGCGCCGATCGAGGCAGCCAGGTGTTTGATGAGCTCGACGTCTTCCCGGTCATCCAGATCGAGATGGGGCATCTTGGGGAAACGAACCACCAGCACCCCGAACATGTCGCCGCGCCGGTTCATCCAGCGTCGCCCCCGCTCGATCGCCTCGAGCACGCCATTGCGGTTGCTGATTCCGGTGGCGAGGTCGGTTGTCCCGACGACATCCATCACCAGCCGGAGCTGGGCGAGGGAGGCCTCCGCCTCGGCGAGCTGTTGTTTGAGGGATTCGATGTCCATGCCCGCTGTACGGTAGTGCCCGGAAGCGTTTGGTCCAGCCGGTACCGGCAACAGCTATCCCCGGGCAGCCGGATGCCGACTGGAGCGGAGATGAGCATTCCGTACCGCCGTCAGCTGGTGGAGCTGGCCGAGACGCTGTCGGCCGAACGCCAGCTGCTCGAGCAACTCCTCTTCAAGCTGGTCGAGGCCCGGCTGATCCTCGCCGCCGACGAAGCTCGATTCGTCACCCAGGCGATCGCCGAGGTCGACGCGGTGATCGCCCGGATCCGGGCAGGTGAATCGTTGCGGACCGACCGGGTGGCGCGGCTGGCCGACGCCATCGGCGAACCACGCAGCAAGGTGACCCTCGGTCATCTCGCCGGCTGGGCGCCGGAGCCCTACCGCACGATGTTCGAGGACCATCGTGACCAGTTCCAGCGGCTCACCACCGAGATCGAGATGGCCATCCTCGACAACCGCCGGCTGGCTTCGCTGGCGATGGACAACGTGGCCGCCTCGCTCGGGGTGCTGCTCGGTGAGCGACCCATGGCCGTCTACGACGCCCGGGGGTCGCGACAGGAGCGGCTCTACACCGGACCGACCAGGATCGATGAGGTGCTCTGATGGACTTCTCCGCCCTCCATGTCGCCCTCAGCGGGCTCCGGGCCGCCCAGGTGGGCATCGACACCACCTCCCACAACGTCTCCAACGCCTCCACCGAGGGATTCACCCGCCAGCGGGTCGATCTCGCTGCCCGCCGGCCGCGGCCGCTACCGGTGGGTCAGCTGGGCACGGGCGTCGACATCACCGACATCACCCGGGCGAGGAGCTCCTTCCTCGATGCCCGGGTCCGGTCTTCGATCGCCGGCGCGGCCGAATTGGGCGTCCGGGCGTCGTTCCTCGCCCGGGCAGAGAACGTCTTCGCCGAGCCCGACCTGGGGATCTCCGGCGCGCTCGAAGGCCTCTTCGATGCCTTCGAGGAACTCAGCCTCGAACCAACCGACATGTCCGCCAGAAGCGGGGTGTTGGGCCAGCTGGACACCGTGGCGCGGCGCATCAACCAGGTGTACGAGGGAATCGAAGTGCTTCGGGCCGACGCCCGGTCGACGTTGGTCGGCACGGTGGCGGAGGTCAATGACCTGCTCGGACAGGTGGCCCAGCTCAACGTCGGGATCCTCGAGACCGCGGTGTCGAGTGGGAGCCCCAACGACCTCATGGACAAACGGGACCTGCTGGTCGACCGGCTCTCCCAGCTGCTCGGTGTGCGGGTGTCGGAACAGGGAGGCGGCTCCCTTCAGGTTTCGCTCGGTGGGGTCTCCCTCGTGTCGGGTTCCAACGTGCGCCCGTTGAGCGTCGACGCCGCCGGGCAGATCCTCCATCCGTCAGGGCTCGTCATCACTCCTGGTGGGGAGATTCGCGGTCTCCAGGTCGCACTCGTGACCGACCTCCCCGGGCTGTCGGCCGATCTCGATGCTCTCGCCGTCGACCTGGCCGCGGCGCTCAACTCGATCCACACCTCCGGATTCCATGCCGGTGGCGCCGGAGCCGATCTGCTCGGCTACAGCCCGTCCGAACCGGCCAAGACTCTTGCCCGGGTTCTCTCCAATCCGGCCGAACTTGCCACCGCCTCCACTGCCGGTCCGCCCTTCCCCGCCTTCGACGGGAGCAACGCAGGGCGGTTGGCCGGGTTGCGAACAGCCCTGTCCGCCAACGGCGGCACTGCCAGCCTCCCCGACGCCCTGCACGGGATCGTGGTCACTCTCGGTCGCGAGGTGGCGTCGTTTGACACTGCTGCCGAGACCCAGGTGGGACTGGCGGAGGCGGCGGAACGGGCCCGGATGTCGGTCCACGGTGTCTCCGTGGATGAGGAGATGGTGTCGCTCATGGAATACCAGCGGATGTACGAGGCGGCCGCCCGGGTCATCACCGCCGTCGATCAGGCGCTGGACACGTTGATCAATCGAACCGGACTGGTGGGCAGGTGATGAGGTCATGACGAATCGGATCACGAACCGGATGATGACGGACCTGGGGGTTCGACGGATGAACGAACGTCTCACCGAGTTCGAGCGTGCCCAGAGCGACCTCAACACCGGCAAACGGCTCAGGGTGGCCTCCGACGATCCGGCCGGGATGAGCCGGGCCCTCGGTCTGCGCTCCCAACTGGCCGCCAACGCCCAGGCCAAGCGCAACGCCGACGACGGCCGGATGTGGGTCGACCTGGCTGATTCCCGGCTGTCGACCATCGGGGATCAGCTCCAGCGGGTTCGCGAGCTCCTCATCACGGCTCGCAACTCCACCAATGGCCCGGGAGGCGCCCAGGCGGTCGCCACCGAGGTGGCCGAAATCCAGAGTTCGATCACCGCTCTCGCCAACTCCCGCAAGTCGGGACGGCCCGTGTTCGGCGGGTTCGTGTCGGATGACCCGGTGGCCCGGGTGGCGGGCACCTGGACCTACCAGGGTGACGCGGGACCGGTCGACCGCCGCTTGGCCGACAACGAAGTCGTCCAGGTCAATGTGACCGGCGACGAGGTGTTCGGTTTCAATGCCGGCCAGGATGTCTTCACCCTGCTCGACACCATCGTTACCCAGGTGACCTCGGCCGATTCGGCGGGGATGGGCGCTTCGATCGAGGCCATCGACGCTGCACTCGATCGGGTGCTGGTGGGACGGGGCAAGCTGGGGACGGTGGCCAACCGGATCGAGCAGGCCCAATTCAGGAATCAAGCCGATGAGATCAGCCTGCGGACCGTCCTGTCGGAGACCGAGGACACCGACCTGGCGGCCGCCATCATCGAACTGCAGATGCAGGAAACGGCCTATCAGGCCGCCCAGGGCGCACTTGCCCGGGCGCTGCAACCGTCACTGGCCCAGTTTCTCCGATGACCCCGGAAACGGACTCCTCCGTCGCTAGCCTGGCCCCGTTCATGAACGGTGCGCTGGTCTTCGACGAAGGTATCCCGGGCTTCCCGGAAGCCAGGCAGTTCGTGTTGAGCGAATTCGATCACGGCGGCGATTTCAGAGTGTTCCAGAACCTCGACGACCCGGACCTGGCGATGGTGGTGGCAGTTCCCTGGCTGTTCTTCCCCGACTACTCGCCCGAGCTGACCGACATGGAGCAGCGGGGCCTGGAAATCGAGGCGCCCGAAGATGCCACCGTGTTCTGTTCGGTCACGTTCGACGAGCAGGGCGGATACATGAACCTGCTCGGTCCGTTCATCGTCAACAGCCGGACCCTGCGCGGGCGCCAGATCGTGCTCACGGATCAGGATTACCCGGTTCGGGCCGTTCTGCCCTTCGGCTGACAGGCTCGTTGTCGTCGACTGGTGCCGTACCGGTTGGCCGGCGCCCGATTAGCCTGATGCGATGCTCGTATTGACTAGGAAAGTCGGCGAAGCGATCGTCATCGGCAACGACGTCATCGTGACCATTCTCGAAGTCCGTGGGGGACAGATCCGGATCGGCATCGATGCTCCCCGGAGTCTGCCGGTTCATCGGGCCGAGATCTACCAGCAGGTCACGGCCGAGAATCAGGCGGCGGTGGCCAGCGCCGGGGAAGGCACCGAACTGATCAAGTCGGGTGGGCTGACCCTTCGCCGTCCGGAGGGCTGAGAAACCGGGCGGGGGACGTCACCCATACGGGCCGAAGCCCGACGACTCGAGCCGGCGTGAGGCCGAGCCGGCGGTGACAGCTCTTTCGGTCGCCAGCCGCCGACAGCGTTCCCGGGAGTTCTCGACGGCCGTCAGCAGACGGCGAAGATCCTCGATGAGCTGGACCAGGCCCGGCCGGTCGGCGCACAGCTCGAGGAAGCCGGACGAGGCGCCCTGGTCGTCACCCGGGAGCAGAGCCTCGACGATGATCGACCGGCTCAGCTCGTACATCGCCAGCTCCTCCTCGGCGTCGGCGATCTCATCCAGGGCACGCGCCACATACCGGTGTTCGCCCCCGCCGAGGAGGAGCTCGAGCTCGGTGGTCCGGAACAGGAGCTGCTCGAGGACGCGCCGTTCTCCCTGGAGGAGAACCTGGAGCTTGTCGGCGGTGGGTTGGGCGAGGGCGCTGAGAGTGATTGTCACCCTGTGCCTGTCGGCCCGTCCCGTATCCGCTCAAGCGGTCGAGATCGGGAACGTCGGCCCGTTTTCCGTCCCGTTAAGTCGTTTTCCCAACCCGGGACGGGTCATTTCCAAATGGTCCTCAAGACGCGAATCCCCGGATTCCGATGACCTGTGGGAAGCGGAACGGTATCAGAGGAGTCAGGGACCAATGAGCCTCACAGTGCATGAGCAGAATCAACTCGTGACCGACAGCATGGATCTGGTTGGTCACATCGTCGCCGAGGTTTCGGCCCGGTATCCACGGCACGTGGACCGGACCGAGCTGTGGAACGCCGGAGCGCTCGGTCTGGTCGAAGCCTCGCGCCGGTTCGACCCGCAGTCAGGTATCCCGTTCGCACGCTACGCCGCCATTCGGATCCGGGGCGCCATCATCGATTCGACCCGCACCCGTGACTGGGCGAGCCGCTCGGTCCGCCGCAACATCCGCGACATCCAGCAGGCCCACGCCGGTCTCGAAGAGCAGAACGGTCGGACACCGACTGCCGCCGAGCTTGCCGCCTTCCTCGGCATCACCCTCGGCGAGTTGAGCCGGCGGCAGGCCCAGGCGACGACATCCACCCTTCTCCATCTCGACCAGCACAGCGAGGCCGACGAGTCGCCCCTGGTCGACCGGGTCGAGGAGACCCGTTCGGACAATCTCCCCGAGTTCGCCCTCGAACAGCGCGAGATGAGAGGAACACTGGTCGAGTCGGTTCGCAATCTCCCCGCCATCCAGGCCGAGGTCATCTCCCGTTACTACCTCGAGGGCGAATTGCTCCAGGACATCGCCGAGGATCTCGGGCTGACCGAGGCCAGGGTCTCTCAGATCCGTTCAGAGGCCCTCATGGCGATGCGTGGGTTCTTCGGGACCCAATTCGAAGGTGTCGAGCAGACCGACGAGTCCGCTCCCGGAAAGCGGGCCAGGGCGGCCTACATCGCCCGCATGGCCGAGACTTCCACCTGGAAGAGCCGCATCGAGGCCGAGGCGCTGCTCGATCCGGCCATCCGGGGTGAGGTGAGCCTGGTCGAGGGTCGCTGACCCCAAAGTAACCGCTTCACGCTTCGATCGGGGCCGGTCTCTGACCGGCCCCGATCCCTTGTTGACGCTTTCCCTTTCGGCCGCCCAGCCGACAGGGCAGACACGATGGACATGTCGCAGCGCAAGGTCGAGTTGTGGACGTCGGCGATGGCGGCCGACCCCGATCTCTACGAGGTGGCGACGCGAGTGGCGACCATCCCCGACTGTGCGGCGGCGGTGGTGCGATATGCCAACTCGGCCTATGTCGGCGCCGTCTATCCGGTGGGAACCGTCCTGGAATCCGTGATCCGGGTCGGTTGCCGGTCGGTGGGGGCCCTCGCCATGGCTTCGCTCAACCGTGAGCTGGTCGATACCTGGGGTGCTCCCGAGCTGTGGGAGGAATCGCTTGTCATCGGACGGGCCGCCAAGCTCATCGGACGGATGCAAGGTGCCACCAGGACCGACACGGAGCATCTGTTTGTTTCCGGGCTGTTCTCGATCGCCGGAAGCGCCGGCCTGATGCTGCAGGACGACGGGTATCTCCAGTGGCGCCGCAACCAGCGGGCGCGTCATCTCCACGATCTGGAACTGCTCCGCAAGGAACGAATGGTGTACGGCGTCGATCACGTCCAGGCGGCGAGCAGGTTGCTCGATGAGTGGAACCTGCCGATCGAGATCATCGAGGCCGTCTCTTCTCATCACGCTCCGGTCACTCCGCTCCAGGAGATCCTCACCGTCGCAATGTCGGCGTTGTGGGACGACTCCCTCACACGCTGTGTGTCCCTTTCGTTCCGGGATGCGATGGCTGGCCTCGGTCTGGCCGACCATGTTTCGTTCGTCGAGACCGAGGCACGGCTGTTCGCCGACATCACACTCGAGGCCTTCAGTGGAGAGATGTCACCCGAGCAGGACATCCCGGCTCAGTGGTGACCGCCACCGGTCGGTCAGCCGCGTACGGCGTGAACCGCAGTCCTCAGTAGCGGGCCGACTCCGCCCTGGGCCTCCAGGTCGGTGAGGGCAGCCAGCGTCCGATGGGCGGTGCGGTGGGTGCCGAACCAGGGTGGCTTGATGAGAGAGCGGAACGGACCGATCGCCACCGCCTTCAGCGGCGCATCGAACATGAGGGCGTTGTGGACCACCCCCCGTCCCGAACCGATCGACTGGAAGGTGTGACCCGGGTACGCCCCCCAGGGGGTTGTGACCATCGCATAGGTCACCGCCGGCCACAGGTTCACCGCCACCGTCCCGTAGCGGAGGTCGGCGATCGCCCGGTCGACTGCCGCCGCCATGGCCGGGTCCTTCATCGACTCGGGATGGACGACGATTCCGGCCCCCAACGTGCCCCAGACGGTCTCGTTGCAGAAGGCCACCGCCCGCTCCAGGAATTCGATGGGCGACGGGGCCGCGATGGCGGTCTCGACGAAGGCGGGGGCGAAACACTCGGTCTGGAAGGCTGCGGTGTTCTCCGGTGGGGTTCCGGCCAGAAGGGTCCAACCGGGTGCAGTCCCGCTGGCCTTTCCGTGCCGGGTCGGTTCGGATTCGACCGTGTCGATGTACGCCTGCAACCGATCGAGCGCCCCCGGGTAGTACGCCTCCCGGGAGGGGATTCGATCCAGCTTCGCCCGGACACCATCGATCAAGGGTTGCCTCAAGTCCCAGCTCTCGTGGGTGATCAGGACCCGGTTGGCGATGCAGTTGAAGCCGGCATTGTGGGTGAGACCGGAGGCGAGGTTCTCTGCCTGGTGGCGGAGGTCGGAGTCGCTCCACGGCCCGGGCACCACGATCACCGGGGTGACATTGCCCAGTTCCGAGGTGATCGGCTTGTCGAGACGCGGTTGGCCGTGTTGCTTGCGAACGGCTCCCTCCTCGCCGCCCCCGTACACGATGGCGTCGTGCGACTTGTCCGAACCGGTGATGTGGATCGTCTCCACCACGTCCCGGGTGATGAGGTATTCGCCCACCTCGGCGCCGCCCTGGGCGATCGCCAGAAATCCCGCATCGATGAACACCTTGAGGGCCTGCTCGAGGAATGGCCCCAGATAGGCGCTGACCGGGTTCAGCTTGAGGGCCACCACCCGGTTCTCGACCACGAGCTTGTAGAGGGCGTCCATCGGCGCGATGGAGGAGATGTTCCCCGCTCCCAGCACCACACACACCGAGGCCGAGGTCGGGCGGCGATAGGCGGCAGCCATGTGCTCGAACAGGTTGTCCTTGGTCACCTGGGGAGGCAGCCACACCTCACCGCGTATCCCGGCGTAGAGCGCCCGGTCCATCATGTCGGTCGGGAAGACACCGACCGCCAGCGTGCCATCCGCCCGCGTCGTCAACCTGCCCACCGGAGGGTGCCCCTTGGCCTCGATCGAGCGGAGGGTGCGGGCTAGAAGCCTGAGGTTGCGGATGAGCAGCGCCGGTCCGCCCTGCCATTCCTGGCCGGCCTCGGGCTTGTTCGGTCGAATCCCCTTGGCCCGGCAGGCGGCCTCCACCCAGTCGCCGGCAACGGCATGGGTGTCCTTCATCGCCGCCTCGAGCATGGCCACCCGGACACCGATCGGGGTCGCCTCCCAGCGCCGGCGGGCGCCGGCCAGCGAGTGGACCATCCGGTCGAGGTCTTCTTTGGGTGTGTCCGGTATCTGGTGGGCTGCTTCGGGGATGGCGAGTGTCCCGGTCACGTGATCCTCTTCCCTCTGATCCAGGCGGATGGTTCCCCCAACCTTACCGGCGGCAAGGGATCAAACCGGCAGGCGGCAAAGGCCGGGTTCAGACCACCCGGTGAAGCAGGGGACGACCTTCGAGGAGGTTGACGAGGTTGGTGTACTCGGTCGCCCGCAGATCGACCGAATTGACCACGTTGGCCAGGGCGGTGTGCGGCGTGAGCACCACGTTGGCCGAAGCATCGAGCGCCAGCGCCAGCAGCGGGTTGTCGGGGCGGGCGGGTTCCCACCGATACCCGTCGGTCGCCACTCCGGCCAGCCGGCCGGAACGGTAGGCGGAGGCCACCGCTTCCTCGTCCAGGGTGGTGCTGGCACCGCTGTTGACCAGGAACGACCCCGGCCGCATCCGGGCCAGGAAACCGGCATCGGTCATCCCCACCGTCTCCGGGGTGGTGGGGACCAACATGCACACGATGTGGCTGGCGGCGAGCAGATCCGGGAGTGAGGCGTATCGGATCTGGAGATCCTGTTCCGCCTCGGACGAGAGTCGATGGGGATTGAAGTAGAGGGTGTCGGTTTCGAAGGCCCTCAGGCGGACCGCCAGTTCGGTCCCGATCTCCCCGAGGCCGACGATGCCGATCGTGCTCCCCATCAAACCGACCAGATCGGTCTGGTGGCTCCAGTTGATGGCGAAGGTGTTGGCAGTCGACTCTTGGGGAGGTCCGTAGTCGACACCGTCGTGCAGGATCTGGCCGGTGGCCCGGAGCCGTCTCGTCAGGGCCAGGATCTGGAGGATGACGTGTTCGGCCACCATTGCCGGGCCGGGGAGCGGCCAGCGGCAGACGGGTACGCCCCGACGGCGGGCGGCCTCGAGGTCGATGTCGTAACAGCGCGAACCCAGTCGCTGGATCAGTCGAAGCGGTCGAGCCGCGGCGATGACTTCGGCGTCGATTCTCCCGGCCCGCTCCGATATCAGGAATTCGGCGCTCTCCACCGAGGTCAGCAGTTCATCCCGGTCGGGATCCTGCAACATCACCACATCCAGCTGCACCGGGGCGGCGGCCAGCGCCATCGACTGATGAACCGGCGCCCGGCTCGTGACGAAGACGGTGTGGTGGCGCCCGGTCACAGCAGCGGCCATTCCGGTCCGAGCCCATCGACTCCGGCTCTGCCGGCCACGGCGACATGGCGTGATCGAACATCGGCCACGATGGCCTCTTCGTCCAGGGACTGCACCTGGCGGCGGGCCATGAGCTGGCTGCCATCGACGACCACGGTGTCGACGTCGGCCCCCTGGGCGGCAAAGACCACGGTGGCCACCGGGTTCCAGACCGGTTGCAGGTGAGGGGCGTCGACATCGATCACGATGAAATCCGCCCGCATCCCCGTCTCGAGTGACCCGGTCTTGCCCTCCATGCCCAGAGCCTTGGCCCCGTTGCGGGTGGCCATCTCCAGTACCTGCTCTGGTGAGAGCGCCAGCCGGCTGTGTCGGCGCATCCGGGTCACATGGCAGGCGATGCGCAGGTCCCGGAGAAGATCCATGTTGGCGTTGGTCGGGGCACCATCGCACCCGAGCGTCACATTCACTCCGGCGTCGAGCATCTCGTCTATCCGGGCCGGGCCCCACCCGGTCGCCGAGTTGTTGGCGGGGCAGTGGCTGACAGTTGTTCCGGTGGCGGCGAGCCGGGCGATGTCGTCCTCGTCGGCAGCCGTGCAGTGGGCGAGAACAGTTCTCGGACCGAGAAGACCGAGCGACTCGGCCAGCGCCACGTGGCTTCGATGGCCGAGCGATCGGGCGTAGTCATTGTCTCCCTCCTGCTCGGCCAGGTGAATCGTGAGACCGATGTCGTGGGCCCGTGCCAGCTCCGCCACCTCCGGGAAGAGGCTGAGTTCGTTGGCCGGTTCGAGCGAACGGCAGCCGAACCAGATCTGGACCCGCCCATCGGCCCCGGTCCAGCGCCGATGGCCCGCCACCGTTGCCTCGATTCCCGACTGCCGCGTCTGCCACATGCCCGGGTGCCAGCCGGTGGTGTCGCGGGTTTCGGGGGAGACATCCATCACCAGGCTGCCGAGGGCCGCCCGCATCCCCGAGTCGAGACACAACTGGGCGATCTGGTCCAGCCCGTAGTGCTGAGCCAGCAGGCATTCGACGAAGGAGGTGGTCCCCGACTTGATCATCTCCAGCAGGCAGAGGGCGGCACTGGCCCTGGCGTCCCCCGGTCGATACGAGCCTTGAAGCGGGAAGATCCGGCCGAACAGCCATTGGCCGAAGTCGGGAAGGGGCCGGCCTTCGCTGATGCCTCTCAGCATCGTCTGGGCCATGTGGACGTGGGTGTCGACCAGACCCGGCAGCATGATTCCCCCGCGGCAGTCGTGCACCGGCTCATCCGGGAACCTCATGACCAGGTCGGAGGTCTTGCCGATGGCGCCGATACCCGTCCCCTCGACCAGCAGCGCGCCGTCGGAGAGGATCTCACGCCGCTGGTTCATCGTGATGATGGTTGCGTTCGTGTACAGCAATGCAGCCCCGCCGGCGACTGTATCAGCGCCATCCCCGCCTCGCGCAGCGGCGGGAGGCCGGGGGCGGCCGGTACCATGAGAAGGTGCCGTTCAAGCATCCGATCCTCATTCAAGGCGGGATGGGGATCGGCGTCTCCGATTGGAACTTGGCCAGGACGGTGTCCGCCCTCGGCCACCTCGGGGTGGTGTCGGGCACGGCCATCGATACGGTCATGGTGAGAAGGCTCCAGACCGGTGATGAGGGGGGACACGTCCGGAGAGCCCTGGCTGCTTTCCCGGTGGCGGGAGTGGCCGAGCGGATCCTGGATCGGTACTTCGCCGAAGACCGTCCGACCGATTCCGCGTTCAAGAAACATCCGATGCCCGGCCTGAAACCCTCGAACAACGCCACCGATCTCCTGGTGGCGGCCAACTTCGTCGAGGTGTACCTCGCCAAGGAAGGTCATTCGAACCCGGTCGGGATCAATTACCTCGAGAAGATCCAGGCGCCCACCCTTCCCGGGATCTACGGTGCAATGCTGGCCAGGGTGGACTACGTGCTGATGGGTGCCGGCATCCCCCGCGCCATTCCCGGCGTCCTCGATCGCCTTTCGGAGGGGATGCCTGTGGAGTTGAAACTCGATGTGGCGGGCCGGCCGGATGGCGAGGTCTTGCGATTCGATCCAGCGAGATACACAGATGGAGCACTCCCGCCGGCACCGCGCCCGTTCTTCCTGGCGATCGTCGCCTCGCACGTCCTGGCCACCATGTTCGCCAGGCTCGAGGCCAGGGTCGACGGATTCATCGTCGAATCCCCCACCGCCGGCGGGCACAACGCCCCTCCCCGTGGGAAGTTGCACCTATCCGAGCGGGGTGAACCGATCTACGGCGAGAAGGACGAACCTGACCTTGGTGCGATCGCAGAACTCGGGCTTCCGTTCTGGTTGGCGGGGATGCGGGCCGAGCCGGAGAGCCTGGCAGATGCGCTCGGCCTCGGGGCCCAGGGCATCCAGGTGGGCACAGCCTTCGCCTTCTGTGACGAGTCCGGATTCCGCCAGGACCTCAAGCAACGGGTGATCGAGATGAGCCGTGAGGGCACAGCCGCAGTTTTCACCGATCCCGTCGCCTCCCCGACCGGGTTCCCATTCAAGATCGTCGAGCTCCCGGGAACCCTCTCCGATCCGGCCATTTACGAGGCTCGAGACCGTATCTGCGATCTGGGCTACCTCCGCTCGGCATTTTCGAGGGATGGCGGGACGGTCGGGTGGCGGTGTCCGGCCGAGCGTGTCGACGACTTCGTCGACAAGGGGGGAGACCCCGAAGCGCTGATCGGACGGAAGTGCCTCTGCAACGCCCTCATGGCCAACATCGGGCTGGGTCAGGTCAGACCCGACGGGCGAACGGAGATGCCGTTGCTCACCGCCGGTGATGACGTGGCGGATGTGGCCAGGTTCGCCCGGGCAGGCACCCCTTCGTACACGGCAGCCGACGTCATCTCCTACCTGCTGCCCGGCTAGCGCTCCTGGATCGAATGGGCCCGGATTGCACCGCTCGGGGCCAGGCCGGCCAGCATCCGGGCGACCATGACGCCGCCGAAGAGGACGCCGGCGCGCATCGCCGCATCGGCCGGTGAGATCTGGCCCATGGTCAACTGAAGGCCGATCGGGATCATCAGGGCCAGCCCGGCGATGGCGAACAGTCGTTTCAGGTGGGATCTCACTGGCGCTCCATCTGGGCTCGGATGGCGAGGGCGGCATCCATCGGGGTCACCCGGGCGAGGTGGGCTCCGTAGGAGTCGTTCTGGGCAAACGTGGTGGTCAGGCAGTAGCCGAGGACGGCGCCACCCGCCAGGGCGATGCCGATGGCGTGGGCGGCATTGCGGTGGGACGTCCAGGAGACGATGGCGGGGGTGCGTTCGAGCAGCACCGGCCGTTCGTCGCCCACCACCAGGTGATTCGGCCCGTCTCCTTCGGCTGCCCCTAATTCGGCCCGCAGGCGGGGAGTGACCGCCCCTGTCGATCGCCAGGGGCCTTCCGGCAGGCGTCCACACAGATTGGCGAGGATCGACGTCAGGACGATCACGTGTCCAAGGTCGTCGTCGGCATCGAGATGGGCGAGGCGGTTGACGATCGAGGACGGCAACCCGAGTTCGAGGAGGGTCGCCGAGCTCCAGCGGACACCGTGTGGACTGGCTGGAATCAGCGCCGACGAGGGGGGAGGGAGCACACTCACCACCTCCGGCTCGGTCGGCGCCGGGAGAGGGGCGACCTCGGCCTCGTCGGCGGCGGCCAGCAGGCGGGCAAAGGCCGAATCCACCCCGTCGGTGACGGGTGGTGTGGTCTCGGCCACCAGTTCGATGACCTCGCGGGCGAAGAAACCGGCAACCCCACCCCGACGCACCCGGTTGGCCTGGAGGATCTTGGCCCCCGGGCCCACCTGCTCGGCCAGGCGGGCGAGGGCTTCCTCGACTGTGGCCGCTTCGATGGTCACGGTTGCGCCGGTGGTCGGCGGCTGGCGGTGGGTTGCAGGGTCGGTTGGGCGCTCAGTTGCGAGCAGGTTCACCATGTTCGATCACTCCAATCGGCTCTAGGTGGATGTGGGCGGGCAATTCGGGATAGGCAAGGACCGGCAAGTCGACACCGAGCGAATGGAGTGTCCGGCTGAGCGGCCGGCGCAGCGCGACGTTGCAGACCAGCCCGACCGGGTCCCCGGCGGCGGCGGCGATGGCGCCGACCGCGTCGTTGCGCAGCCGTTCCAGCCTGGCCGGGTCGAGCACCAGGTGAAGGCTGCCCTCGATGTCGCGCAGCGCCTCGTGATAGGTCGCCTCGAGGAGCGGATCGAGCGTGACGACCTTGAGGTGACCGGTGGGGGTGATGCGGGCGACGATGGTGGCACCGAGGGCGATACGCACGGCCGCCACCAGTTGGTCGACCGATCGCGTCTCGGCCGCCTTGGTGGCCGAGGCCTCGACGATTCGAGCGATGTCGCGGATCGGCACACCGTCGGCCAGCAGCCCCCGGCACACGGCATGGAGCAGGCCCAGCGGCAGCAGGTCGGTGCCAACCTCGTTGGCCAGGATGGGCTCGTCGTACCGGAGTCCTTCCACCAGCATCTGCACATCCTGGCGGGAGAGGATCTGACCGGCGTTCTGGCGGACGAGTTCGGCCAGGTGCGTCACGATCGCCGAGGAACGATCGACCACGGTCGCCCCGGTGGCGGCGGCGGCCGCCTTGGCGGCGTCCGGGATCCAGAAGGCGGGCAGGCCGAACACCGGCTCCACCGTCGGATTGCCTCCCATCGACTCCAGTTCGCGGCCGTCACCGAGCGGGAGCGCCAGCACCTGATCACGGGGGGCCACTCCCCGTCCGACCTCGGTGCCCCGCAGCATGATCCGGTACGAGTTGGCGGGAAGGGCGATGTCGTCTCTCGCCCGGAGCAACGGGATGACGACCCCCAGTTCGTCGGCCAGTTGCCTACGCAGGGTGCGGACCCGCTCCAGCAGGTCCCCACCGCGTGAGGAGTCGACCAGGTCGAGGATGTCGTGGGCCAGATGGAGCTCGAGCGGCTCCACCCGCATGCGCTCGATGAGGGCTTCGGGGTCGTCCGGTGACAGCTTCACCTCGGCCGCTACGTCCTCGACTTCGTCCTCGGCGGCCGACTGGCTCCGGGTGGACATGAAGCCGAGCAGGGCGGCGATGCCCAAGAACGGGAGTTTGGGAAGCCCAGGGAGCAGCCCGAGGCCAAACATGAGAACTGCGCCGAGCCGGAGGGTTTGGCGGTTCCCGAATACCTGCTTGCCGATCTCGCCCCCCAGTGAGCCATCGGTGCCCACCCGGGTGACGAGGATGCCGGTGGCCACCGAGATCAAGAGGGCGGGAATCTGGGTGACCAGTCCGTCGCCGACGGTGAGTCGGGAGTAGGTGTCGATCGCCTCGCCGAACTCGAGCCCCTTCGATCCGAGCCCGATGGCGATCCCACCGATCAGGTTGACGGCGGTGATGATGATCCCCGCGATCGCATCACCCTTGACGAACTTGGAGGCGCCGTCCATCGCCCCGTAGAAGTCGGCTTCCTTGGAGATCTTGGCGCGGAGTGCCCTGGCCTGGCTCTCGTTGATGAGCCCGGACCCGAGATCGGCGTCGATCGCCATCTGCTTGCCCGGCATGGCGTCGAGGGTGAAGCGGGCTGCCACCTCGGCCACCCGGCCGGCTCCGTTGGTGATCACCGCGAACTGGATGACCACCAGAATCAGGAACACGACCAGACCCACCACGACCGATCCTCCGATGACGAAGCCACCGAAGGTCTCGATGACCTTGCCGGCGTAGCCCTCGGTCAGCACCAGTCGGGTGGATGACACGTTGAGCGCCAGTCGGGCGAGGGTCGTCATCAGCAGGAAGGTCGGGAACACCGAGAACTCGAGCGAGTCGTGGACCCCCATCGCCACCAACAGTGTGAGGATGGCGAGGGTGATATTGAGTGCCAGCAGCACGTCGAGCACCACCGGCGAGATGGGCACCACCATCGTCAGGACCACGGCCACCAGACCTATGGGAGCCAGCATCCCGGCGCTGATCCGCTTCATGCCACTCTCCTCCTGGGTTGTCTGCGGTAGGCCTCGGCGAGGACGATGGCCGCCGCCTCGTACAAGGCGGCCGGGACGAAGTGGCCGACCTTGCTCTTGCGAAAGAGGGCGCGGGCCAGCGGTCGGTGCTCGATGATCGGCACTCCGTGGCGGGCGGCCATGCGGCGGATTCGTCTGGCCTGCCGATCCGTCCCCTTGGCAACGACTCGAGGCGCCGGCTCCGGCGGGTTGTACGCCAGCGCCACTGCGAAGTGGGTCGGGTTGGTGACGACGACGTCGGCGGTGGCGACGTTGATCAGTCGATTCCTGGTGACCTCGATGGCCCGCCGGCGACGCTGGCTCTTGATGAGCGGATCACCCTCCGTCATCTTCGACTCCTGGCGGATGTCTTCCTTCGACATGCGCAGCTGGCGGGTGGTCTGGAAGCGCTGCCAGGCGTAGTCGGCCCCCGCGATCACGAACGAGAGCAGGGCGGCCCGAAAGAGGATCGTCCATACCGCGTTCCACGTCTCGGACAGGCCCCGGTCGAGCTGGCGCACGCCCGCCAACGCCTGCACCGCCTCGCTGACCGGCTGGTAGATGATGGCCACCAGTAACGCCAGCTTGAGGAATGTCCGCAGCAGGTTCCAGGTGGCGGTGGACGGCTTGTACTGCTGGATCCCCTGCTTGGGTGAGAGTCTCGACAGCTTGGGTTTGATCAGGTCGGCCGAGACCGCCAGCCCGGTCTGGCCGAGTCCGAGGGCGGTCACGAACACGACCCCGACCGCCATGAAAGGGGCGGTGCCTGCCACGAACATCATCCCTGCCAGGTTGCGGATCGTGGAACCGGTCGGGTTGGCGCCGGCGAGAGCGAAAAGAGAGCGGGCGTTGTTCATGACCGACTCTGCGGCGGCCGGTCCAAATGCCTTGACGGCGACGAGCACGGCGAGGAAGGAGGCGGCCACGGGAATCTCCTGCGAGCGGGGGAACTGCCCCTTGCGCTTCGCTTCGCGCCGTTTGCGCGGTGTTGGCTTTTCGGTCTTCTGCGACTTGTCGGACACGGCTCCGCCTCGTTGCCGCCGCGTCCGTGGCGTGATTGTGTCTCTTCCCTGACTCGAGCCCTGTCGGCCGAATCGGCCCCGGGATTAGCGCCGCCGCCATCGGCCGGCGCGTTCGACGGGGTCAGGCGCCGAGGCCCCGCATCGTGGTTACCACCAGATCTCTGGTCGACTCGATGCTGGCCGAGACGGCGGTGGGGAAGCCGGCGAAGACGAGCCCGACCGATGCGAGTGCCGCCACCAGCTTGGCGGGTAACCCGATGGCGAAGACGTTGGCCTGGGGAGCGAACTTGGCGGCTAGGCCGAAGGCCACCTCCGCCACGAACAGGGCGGCGATCGAAGGAAGACCCAGTTCGACGGCGGCGCGCAGCATGGCTGCCACCAGGTCGGTCGCCAGCTCGGCGAGTGACGAGGACAGCCGGATCGACCCATCGAGCGGGATAAGCCGGACGGTGGCGGCGAGCGACTCCACCGCCAGCCGGTGACCACCGAGGATCAGCCAGATCGAAACCGCCGTCAGGTTGAAGGCTTTGGCCATCACCGCGTTCTGATTGCCGGTGAGAGGGTCGAAGACCTGAGAGACGTTGAGCCCCGACATGATGTCGATGAGCGCGCCGGCCACCTCGAAGGCGTGAAGGAGGATGCCGGTCAGGAACCCGAGAATCAACCCGATGGCGATGTTGATCCCGGCCCAGGCGACCAACTGGGACACGCCGGTGGTGGGAGGCAGCGGCTGTTTCAACGCCATCCCCACCGCCAGCGTGAAGGCGTAGCGACCTGTGCGGGGGAACGCCTTGATGAACGGTGAACTGGCGGCGAACGCCCCCACCCTGGCCATGGCGAGGGCGTACCCGGCGAGGGCCATGGGGTCGAAGGTCAGCTCGGTCACATCGATCCGATCCCACCCCACAGCGCCTGGACCCAGGCCACCAGTTCCTGGATCATCCAGTTGCCGGCGAAGAGCAGGATGGCGCCGGAGGCCACCAGCTTGGGAACGAACGTGAGGCTCTGTTCCTGGACCGAGGTGACGGTCTGGATGATGGACACGATCACCCCGATCACGAGTGAAGAAGCCAGCAGCGGGCCGGCCAGGCGGGCCGCCATGTCGAGGGCGCCGTAGACGATTTCGAGGACCTGGACGTCGTTCATGGCACTCCGTTCACCGAGGCGACGAGCGAACCGATCAGAAGAACCCAGCCGTCGACCAGGACGAAGACCAACAGCTTGAGGGGCAGGGAAACGAAGGTCGGGGGCAGCATGACCATGCCGAGGGACATGAGAACAGTCGACACGATCATGTCGATCACCAGGAACGGGACGAACACGATGAAGCCGATGACGAAGGCGGTCCTCAGCTCTGACACGACGAAGGCGGGAATCAGTACCGATGCCCCGATCTTCTCGGGAGATTCCGGCTTAGGCCCGTCGGCCATGTCGAGGAACAAGGCCAGATCCTCTTCGCGCGTCTGTGTGAGCATGAAGTCGCGCAGAGGCGCGTACGAGCGGTCGTAGGCCTCTTCGAACGTGATCTCCTGGTCCATCATCGGCTGGACGCCTTCATCCCACACTTCTGAGAGCACCGGCCGCATGACGAACACCGTGAGGAAGAGCGACAGGCCCAACAACACCTGGGTGGGGGGTGCGGTCTGGATGCCGAGGGCATTGCGGGTGAGACCCAGCACGACGATGAACCGGGTGAAGCTGGTGCAGAGCAGCAGCAGGGCGGGGATGAGTGCCCCCATGCCCAGCATCAACACCAGTGTCACGCTCTGGGTCAACCCTCCCTCGACCCCGTTGACCTGAACCGAGATGCTCGGCACGTCGGGAACCTCGCCCACCGACGGGACGCTTACAACCGGGACGGACGGTGTCTCGATCCCCGGTTCGGTCGGGATCGGCGTGCCGGACTCGGTCTGGGCAACCGCCGGGCTCGCCGTGGCGGCGAGGATCATGCCGGCGAAGAGAAGAGATCTAACGATGCGAGCCACGACGAGGCCTCGAATGCGTTGGGGTCCGGGCCGTCATGGCGCGGAGGGTCTCCAACGGGCTCATCCGTGGCCCGAACGGCACGAGTTGTGCCGGTTCGACGACTGCCATGTCGTCGACCTCGGTGTCGGCCGGCGTTGCGGCCAACTCCGAAAGTATCGAAATGCCCTGCTCCGATGCCCCGAGCAGGAATCGGCGGCCGTCGGCCTCTACCACGGCCACCACCGAGGATTTGGTGAGTGCGGTGCGTCCCACGATCCGCAGCGGGGCGGCCGGCCCGGTCTTCCCCCGGCGCAGCCACCACAGCAATGCCGGCCCGCCGGCGAAGATGACGATCATGGGGAGGACGGAGTCGAACATCAGCCGACGAGTCCGGTGAGGCGGGCGGCGAGTTCGTCGTCGACGACGATGGTGTCGGCGGCAGCGGCCTTCACGCCGTTGATGAGGATCTCGGCTCCATCCTCCGGCGCCCGGTCCAGGGCGATGACGCTTCCTACCTGGAGGGCACGGATCTGACCGATGGTCAATCGTGCCCGGCCGGCGAGCACCGCAACGGTCACCGGCACGTCGACGAAGGTCTGGAGGGGGCGAGGTGAACGAGGCGGGGTCGACTGCTCGAATTCGGGAAGGATGACGGGCGTTACCTTCACACCACCGTCGGGTGTGTCTACTCGATGCATGTCCTACCTGTCGTCACTTCCGCCGTGGGATGAAGCGGTGCGCCTCGATCGTCACTGGACGAGCAACTCGGTGAGGACCACACGCACGACCTGGCCTTCGAACTCCTCGGCGGCGTGTTCGGTGAGTTCGGTCCGCAGCCGCTCCATTCCGTCATGGGACCCCAATTCCTCGGCATCGAATCCGGTGAGGATCTCGAGGGCGGCGTCCTGCATCAGCGGAAGATGACCCTTGACCTCCTCGGCTACGGCCTCGGCACTCAAGACCAGGGCAAACCCGACCTTGGCGTAGTGGTCGTCGGGGAGGTTGACGGTCATGGTCTCGATCACGAGAACCTCGCCTTCTGCCGGCTCGTGAATCGTGGTCTCCGAGGGAGAGGCACTGGAACGCCCCATGAAGAAGTAGCCACCACCACCGAGGGCGAGGACCAGCGGCAGCACGATGAGCAGCAGCTTCTTCTTGCCGCCACCCTCGTCCGGCTCTTCGTTGTCGCCCTTCTTGTCCTTTTTGGCCATGGCCGTCCTCCACACTGCGATGTCTCGTGCCCGTTGCCGGGATAACCGCGACGGCGGCGAAAGAGGAATCCACCCGTCGAAGTTCTCAGCAGCCTGTCGGCGGCGGCAGGCCCTGCATAAGCCCGTACACACGGAGGCGGGGCGCCGGGTGGCGCCCCGCCTCCAGTGTGCAAGCCGGCGTCGTCAACGCTTCATGTTCACCAGGTCGGCCAGGATCTCGTCCGAGGCGGTGATGATCCGGCTGTTCGCCTGGAACCCGCGCTGGGCGATGATCATGTTGGTGAACTCCTGGGCGAGGTCGACGTTCGACATCTCGAGCTGGCCGGCGGCCAGCAGGCCCCGGTTGCCCGAACCAGGGCTTCCGATCAGCGGCTCACCGGAGTTGATCGACTCCTCGAACTGCGACTCACCCGCCCGCAACAATCCGGCGGGGTTGACGAAAGCGGCCGTCGCCACGGTCCCGAGGATCTTGGTCGAGCCGTTGGAGAACTGACCTGCGACCGTGCCATCGGATCCGATCGAGAAGTCCCGCAGGAATCCCACGGCATTGCCGTTCTGATCGAAGGCGGTGGCCGAGGGCAACCCTCCGAACTGCACCAGCGGTGTGCTCGTGGCCAGGTCGATGTCGAACGACAGCGGGTCGGCGCCGGGAGGGGTGACCCCCGAGACAGCGATGGCACTGGCGCTGGTCAGCTGGCCGGCTCCGTCAAAGGTGATGTTGGGGGCGCTGAGGGTGGCCGCGGTCCCGCCGATGTCGGCGGTGAGGGTCCAGTCGTTGGCAGCGTTCTTGGTGAAGGTCAGGACCATCTCATGGGAGTTGCCCAGCGAGTCGAAGATGTCGATCGTGGTCACGCTGGTGGCGCCGATGGCCAGATCCGCCGGCAGGTTGCCGCCCACCTGCACCCGGGAGGTGACGACCGGATCGATCACCTGGGCGAGTGGGAGCTGGATCGGGCTGACGGGCCGCGAGTAGTCGATGGTCCCGTCCGGCTCCGCCACCCAACCGACCACCCGGCCACCGCCGGCGGCGACCATGTTGCCGGCCCCGTCGAAGTTGAAGTTACCCGCCCGGGTGTAGGTGCGGGCCCCACCGGTGTCGAGGATGAAGAAGCCGTCACCCTGGACCGCCAGGTCGGTGGCTCGACCCGTCACCTGGCTGGCACCCTGGGTGAACACGCCGGAGATGGAACCG
The DNA here is from genome assembly GCA_036745195.1 of Actinomycetota bacterium. Taxonomy (GTDB): domain Bacteria; phylum Actinomycetota; class Acidimicrobiia; order Spongiisociales; family ZC4RG35; genus JBFHRE01. Next base: position 40,924 of record DAIOGO010000004.1, read on the forward strand.
ATTCGTGCTCCCAGTCCGATCTGGAGGGGGTTGGTACCGCCGATGTTGGCGGTCGGCGAACCGCTGCCCTGGATGGTCTGGGCAAGGGCTTCCTGGAACGTGACCACCGACGACTTGAACCCGGCGGTGTTGACGTTGGCAATGTTGTTTCCGACGACGTCCATCATCGTCTGGTGTGATCTGAGGCCGGAAATGCCGGCGAACATCGAGCGCATCATGGTCTGGCTACCTCCCGAATCGGGGGCCGTCCATGGAGTGAAAAGGGGTCGATCCGTCGACTCCCGGGGGTCCTGTCGGCCGCTGGCCGAGCAGATTCATCACTGCTGGGGATCCACCTCCAGCACGTTGCTCAGTGGAATCCACTGGGAGTCGATCTCGAGCTGGGGACCATCGGCGGTGAACCTGATCCCCTGTACCTCACCGGACACGGTGCCCCCGGTGGGGCCGACCGCGGTGACCTGTTTGCCCGAGAGGCCGACGGCCAGCGAGAACTGGCTCAGGCCCATCAATTGTTGCTGTGCCGCCGCCAGTTGCTGCAGGGTCTCAACCTGCGTGAACTGGGCGGTTTGCTGCATCAACTGGGAACCGTCTGACGGTTCCATCGGGTTCTGGTATTTGAGCTGGGCGACGAGCAGCTTGAGGAAGGCGTCTCCTCCCAGACCCCCCAGGCTGCCGGCAAAGGAGCTGGATGGCTGGGTCGGTGTCAATCCGATCGATTCGATCACGTTGGGTACCTCACAATCTCAGGCCGCTGGCCGGCCTGGTGGTTGGGCGGGGAGCGAAGGGGATGGCGGGTGCTTCGGGCTGTTCGTGACCCTGCCGGCCCCGCTGGCGTCCGGACAGGTCGAACCCTCGCGATCGGAGTGCCTCTTCCAGCGATCGGATCAGCGTCGGGGCTTCGGCGCCGGGAGCGGTTAGATGGACCCCATCCGGGCGGATCGCCACCGTCAAGCGCAGATCCAGCTCCTCGATCACCATCGTGACCGAGCTGGGGGGCGGCGCCGCTTCCAGTTGCCTGACGGCTTCCTCGACCCGGCGGGCGGCGGTCGACAGCGCCTCGGCTGATCGTGTCCCGATCCGGGCCAGGTCGACATCTCTCTGGGCTCGATCGGTCGGGATGGCCGGAGCCTCGCCGAGGGTATCCGACCTCACCGCCGAATGTTGCTCCGGCACGGCTTCGTTCTCGGTTGTGGCGTCGGCCGGCCGGGGGGCGGAAACCTGGTGCAATTCTGGCCCGGGGGCCCGCTCGGCGGGCGATCCCGTCAACGGTCTCCGTTCTGGTCCGGCGGAGTCGATATGGAGGTCGGTGGGGGGTCGATCGGGAGCGATCGAGGCGGCGACCGGGGCGGCGACCTGGGAACCGCCCGGAGCCGCCATCGCCATCGCCTCGGGCGGCGCCGGGGTTGGTCCGACCGGGGCGTCCCGGACCTCGGGGGTGGCAGGCTGGCGTTCCTCTGCCGGCTCGGTCGATGGTCGAGGGGGCGGGGCGATGGAGACGGGCGACTTGATGGGCGACACGATGGGCGACTCTGCAACGATGGGATCTGCCGGCGCCGGCACCGGAGGGGCGGGAACCGTCCTGTCTTGGACCGCTGGGCCGGATACCAACGCAGGTGGGGCCGCCAAGGGAGCCGCCGGGGTCCCCAGTGCCTCGGGTCCCAAAGGTGGTGACTCGCCCACGGCCGTCTCGTTCAGCGCGCCGGCGGTCTCGACCTGACCGAGATGACGAAGGAGGGCGTCAGCGACGAGCGAGGGGTGGACCATGACTGCCGACCAACCTCCATCGAGCCCGACCGGGTCCCCGGGGTCTTGGTTGGTGTCCGTCCCGCTCGGTTCCTGATCCTGGGCATCGGTCGACGGCCGGTTTCCGGACAGGGCGACCTCGTCGCTGATCACGTCGGAACCGGCGAGGAGGGCGGTCACCAGGTCGGCGAACCCGGGAACCGGCGGTTGGTCGGTGGCTGCCGGAGGCGGCCCGATCAGGCCGGTGGCACCCAGTACGGGCAGATTCATCTGGTTTCTCCAATCGATTGCTGGCGGGCGAGAACGGACCGGACGTAGCCTTGGGCGATGGGCACCTCACCGCTCAGGTCATGGGACGCCAGCCGGGTCGGTCCGGCGTTGTAGGCGGCGAGGGCGAGATCGACCCGTCCGAATCGATCGATCATCTCGCGCAGGAAGCGGGCGCCTCCCTCCAGGTTCTGCTCTGGATCGAAGGGGTCCACTCCCAACTGCTGGGCAGTTCCCGGCATCAACTGGGTGAGCCCTATCGCCCCGGCCGGGGACACCGCCGATGGATTGAATTCCGATTCGGTCCACACCAGCGCGGTCAGGAGACTGGGATCGAGGCCGTGGCGGGCTGCGGCCGCCTCGATCGAGGGAGCCCATCGACCGGCGGCGGGTGGCAGGGATCCGGTGGCGATCGGGGTGGTGGGCCGGGGGGAGGGGGTGGTGCTCTCGAGGAGGCGAGCGAACCCGGGGGCGGGACGGGTCAGGGCCGTCAGCTCGCTGATCCGGGCCAGCGCACCGAGGACGGCGGCGGTCATCGGACGCGTCTCCGGATCGTCATCATCTCGTCCATCGCCATGTCCGATGAGCGGCGGGCCTTGGTGGCGAGATCGACCAGCCTCCGTTCCTCCAGTTCCTCTGCGACGTCGAGATCCTGAGCCGCTCGCTGCCAGGAGCCACGGGCCGACTGCGTGCCGTGCTCGGCCCACGCCCGCGACGCCGTTGCTGCCGCGATTCGCTCTGCAGTCGCCTTCTGGGCGAGCGACTGGACCACGAGCGACTTGGCGTCGGCGGCGCCCGCCTGTTCGAGGGCATCGCGATGGGCATCGGCGGCGGCCTCTTCGGCGCTGCGCGCTTCGCCTTCGCGCTTGATGCTCTGTCCCAATTCGGAGCGAGCCTGCCGTTCTTTGATTGAACGAACCCTGGCGATCTTCGAGAAGTCTCTCATTGCAGCCCTGCCTCCTGGCTGACGGCGGAGAGCCGGCGCCAGGCCTGGTCGAAGGGAGTCAGCTCGTCGGGTCGCTGGGTGAGGAAGTCGACGATGGCCGGGGTGGCGCGAAGGCCACGGTCGGCTTTGGGATTGGACCCCGGGACGTAGGCCCCCACCTCGACCAATTCCTGCACCTCGGCAGCCGAGGCCAGGGCTCCCCTTGCAGCGGTGACCAGTTGCTCCTGGCTCGGCTCCCACAGCTTGCCCGTGAGACGGGAGAGGCTGGCCAGCGGGTCGACGGCGGGATAACGACCCTGGACCGCCAATCGCCGATCGAGCACGATGTGGCCGTCGAGGATGCCTCGCACCGAGTCGGCGATCGGGTCGTTCATGTCGTCTCCGTCGACCAGGACGGTGTAGAGGCCTGTGATCGCCCCCACCTGGCGGGGTCCCGATCGCTCGAGCAGCTTGGGGAGCAGCGAGAACACCGATGGCGTGTAGCCGCGGGCGGTGGGGGGTTCGCCGGCCGCCAGTCCGATCTCGCGCTGGGCCATCGCCAGCCGTGTGATCGAATCGATCATGAGCGTCACCTGCTGCCCGGTATCGGCGAACCACTCGGCGATGCGGGTAGCCAGATGAGCGGCCCGGAGTCGCAGCAGGGCCGGTTGGTCCGAGGTGGCGACCACCACCACCGATCGCGCCAGGCCCTCGGGGCCGAGTTCGTCTTCCAGGAACTCACGCACCTCTCTTCCCCGCTCACCGATCAGGCCCACCACCGTCACCGTCGAGGTGGAGCCGCGGGCGATCATCCCGAGCAGGGTCGACTTGCCAACCCCCGAGCCGCCGAAGATCCCGACACGCTGGCCGCGTCCCAGGGTGCAGAAGGTGTCGATGACCCTCACCCCGGTGCCCATCGGTTCGCTGATCCGCTGCCTTTCGAGGGCGGGTGGCGCCAGGCCCTCCAACCGTACCTGGGTGCCGGTGATCTCCGCTCCACCGTCGATCGGCCGGCCCAGGGCGTCGATCACCCGTCCCAGCAGGGCGGGCCCGACGACTCCGCCCGGGATCGAGTTCAGGCGGACGACCCGGTCGCCCCGGCCCAATCCCGTGGTCTCCCCGTACACGAGGGCGGTGGCACCGGTTGCGTCGACCGCTACCACCTCGGCAGTGCGCAGCCCGTCATGCGCCTGTACGGCCAGGGCGTCGCCCAGCTTCAGCCGAAGACCCCGCACGACCAGTTCATGACCGACGACCCTGGCCACGCTGCCCTCGATGATGCTGGTCAGCACCGTCATTCGTTCTCCTCCAGCAGACGTCTCCAGGCAGAGGCGAGTCGGAGATCGGCGCTCGACCAGCTTCCCAGGATGCGGGCATCGCCGGGGTGCAGTGCCGGATCGACATACGGGGTCACCCAGTCGGGAAGGAACGGAGCGATGGCATCATGTTCCGACGCCGAGAGACCGACCCGGACCTTGTCGTCGTCGATCTGCGCCAGTGCCGTCTCGAGTCGCTCCCGCAGGGAGTCGACCACTTCGGCGGGCACCGTCTGGATGACCGAACGGGCCATCTCGGTGACCACGCCCATGACCCGTTGTCCGGTCGCTCTCGCCACGGCCTCGAGTTCCTCGCAGGCGGCTGCCGCCGCCCGGGCGATACGATCCCGGGTCTCAGACTCGAGGGCGGCCAGGGTGGCGTTGGCGGCTTGCATGCCCTCGGCGAAACCCTGGTCGAAGCCGGCAGCCCGAGAGGCCTCGAGGAGTCGGGCGGTGGCCGGATCGGGCGGGGTGGCGGCATCGGTCCCGATGACGTGGCCGTCGTCGACGAGGGTGAAGGTGCGGAGGACGTTAGGCAAGGAACTCATCCTCCCCACCCCGGTTGATCGTGATGGTGCCGGCCTCTTCCAGCGTCCTGATCTGGGCGACGATCGCGGTGCGGGCTGCCTCGACCTCGTCCTTGCGAACGGATCCGAGCAGGTCGATCTCCTCGAGCAGGGACTCCCGGGCCCGCTCGGAGAGGTTGCGCAGAATCGTGTCCTTGACCGGGCCCTCGGTTCCCTTGAGGGCGAGGGCGAGCGATGTCGAATTGACGTTCTGCAGTACCTGCTGGATCGCCCGGTCGTCGAGGATCAGGATGTCATCGAAGACGAACATCAGCGCCCTGACCCGCTCGGCCAGTTCTCGGTCGACCCGGCCAACATGGTCGAGGACGGCACTCTCGAAATCGCGGCCACCCCGGTTGAGGATCGCCGCCAGTTCCTTGGCCCCGTCGACGGTCACGCCCCCGTCGTCCTCGGCAATGGCCAGCTTCTGGCGAAGGGCCTGTTCGATGTGCCAGATCATCTCGGGCGGGGTCTTGCCGATCGTCGCGATCCGGAGAGCGATATCTCCGGCCCGATGTTCGTCAAAGGCGGCGAGCACTTTCGAGGCGTACTCGGGTGGCCGGGCGGCCAGGATCACAGCCACGACCTGGGGATGTTCCCCGTTGAGGAACTGAACCACCTGGCCGTGGTCCACCCGGTCGAGATACCCGAAGGGGCGATCCGGGTCGATGTCTGTTGCGTCCCCGCTCCGGGCGCGCAACGCCCGGGCCTCGGCAGCCGGGTCCCGCGAGAGCACGTCGGAAAGGGTTCCTCGAACGAGGGAGTGACGCGTCCCGTTGTCGAGGGTTCCAAGTGACGCCACTGCGTCTGCCAGTGCCCTCACCTCCGAGGGGCTCAGGTGCTCCAGCACCGAACCTGCCCTCCCGGTGCCGATGGCCAGCAGAAGAGCGGCGGCCTTGGCCTTGGTCGGTGAGTTCGATGCGATGGTGGCGGGAAGGCCCATTCAGATCACCCGACCGGCATGTCGCGGCGGTCGGCCAGCCACGATCGGAGCAGGGTGGCGATCTCCTCGGGCTGGCGCTCGACGAGTTGGATCACATCGCTGGTCATGCCCTGGAACTGGGAAGGGTCGAAGCCCGGTTCGTAGTAGGTGGCGCCTCCCAGGGCGGCAACGGGGGCGGACGAATCATCCTTGCCTCCCTTCGAGCGGGTCATCAGGAACAGCCCGGCCGCCACCACCAGCAGGAGCACCGACCCGACGATGGTCGGCACCAGATCCATGATCCCACCCGTCGCCGCCGGCTCCTCCTCGGCCTGGATGTCGTCCGGCTTGGGGAAGGGCGCCGCCGACACCTCGAGGCTGTCGCCCCGGTCGTCCTGGATCCCGGCGGCGGCGGCCACCAGGGCCTCGACTGTCTTGACGTCCGGGGCGGTGGCCCCGGTCAGGGACCCATCGTCGAGCACCACTGCCACCGACAGCCGCTCGACCCTCCCCGGCGCCTCGACGCTACGGACAACCAGCTTGTCGATGCCGTATTCGGTGGTGTCCTCCTGGCGTGAGTAGTCCACCGGGGTGTCGCTGTCGGTTCCCAGCGAGGCGCCATCGACACCGACCGTCCCCAGCGGCGAGCTGCCGGCGCCGGTGAAGGTCTCGTCGATCGTCTGCTGCCGGATCGGGGTGGCCGAGTCGGGGGTGTAGGTCTCGGACTCGGTAGATCGCTCGTCGTAGTCGAGTTCGGCGCGGACTACGACCGAGGCCCGGCCCGATCCGAGCACCGTGGCGAGCATCGAGCTGATGTCCTTCACCATGGCGTCCTCGAAGTCCTGGGTCATCCGCATCTGACGGTTGCCGGTCGAGGTGACGTTCTCTTCACCCCCGGCGTGGAGGACGGTGCCGGTGGTGTCGGCCACGGTGACCATCGATGGTTCGAGTCCTTCCACCGACGACGACACCAGCAGCGTGATCGCCTCGATGTCGGCCTCATCGAGGGTGCCGGTCGGGTCGAGCAGCACCGAGGCGGTGACCGGCTCCTGATCCTCGGCGAAGAGGGCCTCATCCGGGATCACGAGGTGGACGGTGGCAGTGCCGATATCGGTCATGGCGGCCAGGGTCCTGGACAACTCTCCCTCCAGGGCTCGCTGGTAATCGACCCGCTGGCGGAAATCGGAAACGGTCAGGCCCTGGCTGTCGAGCAGCTCATACCCCTGGGGGACGACCTCGCCCTGGATCCCTTCGCCCGCCAGGTCGGCCCGGACCTGGTAGACGCTCTCTCGTGGCACCAGCACCGTTCGCCCGCCGGCATCGAGGCGGTAGGGGATCCCGGCCGAATCGAGCGACTGGGTGACCTGGCTGATCTGACTCTCGGGTAGATCCGAATAGAGCACGGTGAAGCTGGGGGTGCTCACCCAGTTGGCGAACCACCCGACGGCGACGGTGGCCACGACCAGCGCCGCTCCCACCCCCACCCGCTGGTTGAGGTTCAGAGCGCGGAACGATCGGCGGAGTCCTTCGAATACATCCATGTCACACCTGCATTTGCATTACGTCTTGGTACGCCTGGATGGCCCGGTTGCGTACCTGGGTGAGCATTTCGACGGTCAGCGTCGCCTTGGTGGTGGCCACCATCAGTTCGTGGATGGGGGTGGGTCCCCCCTGGGCGACGTCTTGGGCCATCAGGTCTGCCTGGCGCTCGGTGGCGCTCGCATCCTGCAGGGCGGAGCCGATCTTGTCGGCGAATCCGGCGGGGGCCGACTTCTGGGTGGGGTCGACGGCGCCGGCGCCGGAGATGGAGGTGATCGAAGAGATGGGTGAGATCACTGCGATCACCGGCCCAATCGCATGGCGGCCTCGTAGGCCTCTCGGCTGCTGCGGATCACAGAGAGGTTGGCCTGGTATGAGCGCTGGGCGGCCATCATGTTGGCCATCTCGCCGGCCAGGTCGACCACCGGGCGGACGACCCTTCCCTCCGCATCGGCCATCGGGTGGTCGGGGTCGTACACGACCTGAGGAGCGGCGGCCGAATCCTCGATGCCGGCGACCGTGACTCCCTGGCCGTCGGACCGCTCGCGGGCGACGACCAGCTTGGCGCGGAACGGCTCCTCAGCGGCCGGTCGCACCGTGTTCACGTTGGCGATGTTGTGGGCTACCGCATCGAGCCAGGTCTTGCCCAGGATCGCCCCGCTGGCGGCCGTGTCGAGTGTGCCGAAGGTGCTCATCACTGGGTCCTCAGGGCGGTGCGGAGCAGACCGGCCTTGTAGTTGAACGCCTCGACCATGGCGTTCTTGCGGAGATTGGTCTGGATCATCCCCACCAACTCGTCTTCGAGGCGGACGTTGTTGCCGTTCACCGAGACCGGAGTGGTGGTGGGGGAGAGCGTCGGCTCGGCGATACGGCTGATCCGCCCGGCACCGAGGGCGGATCGGAGCTGGCCCTCGAAATCGACCGCCGAAGCCCTAAAGCCGGGTGTCTCGGCGTTGGCGATGTTGTTGGCGGAGACCTGTGAACGACGCTCGAGACCCTTGAGCGCCCACTCGATGGCCTGGGTCGTCAGGTCGTTTCCGATCATCATCTCACCTCCACAACAGAACAGGGAAGAACGCTTTGCGTTCATCCCTGTCGCAGATCTTCTTCCTTGATCGGATGGTGTGTGGTGCCTTCCTCGGCTGCCATCCGGATGGGTTGTCGAGACTCCTGTCGGTCGCCGGTGGCCCCGGGTAAGCAGTCGTGGCGGTCGTTCCCGACGGGGGGGAGAGCGCCCTCAGAAGGCCAGGTAGCGTTGACCGACGTGGCGGAGACGATCCACCCGGCGCAGCTCCTCGCCCGTCTCTGCCATTCGCTCGGCGACGGCCTGCTGGGCCAGCGCCGTTCGCGCCAGCAATCCCCGCAGCCGTGCCATCGTCTCGTCGTCGGGTGCGCCGGTCAGCCGCAGCTCGATCTCATCGGGGAGCGAGGCGTCGATGCCCGAGGCAACCCGGTCGACAGAATCGAGGAGTGTCTCGAGGGCGTCGGCGGACTCCTGCCAATCGCTCATGCCAGCTGCTCGTGGTACTGGGTGGCGATGATGTCCCAGGCCTCGCGGAGATCGCCGAAGATGGTGCGGACCGGTTGGGCGGGCCCGAACTGCTTGAGCAGGTTGGCCTCGACCAACTGGCGGTGGCTGAACTCGTAGAGAGCGGCGAGGGAGCGAGCCACCTGTCCGGCGTCGGCGTTCAAGGACGACATGAGCTCTTCGATGATCGCCTGGGAGCGCAGCAACTCGTGGTGGGAGACCTCGATGTCCTGGGGAGTCTGTGCCAGCGACTGGTCGACCTTGTCGAGTGACGCCAGCAGCCCGTCGTACAACATCACCACCAGGCGCAGCGGACTGGCGGTGTCGATCGAGTTCTGCTGATAGGCGGCGACTCCGGTTGTCATCAGTTGTCCTTTCACCGTTGCTGCTGGGAGAGCGAGGCCAGTCCGGCGCTGAGCTGCGACGAGAGCGCAGCCATCCGTGACATGGCGGTTTCGAGGCTGGTCCAGTACTTCCGGAGCGAGGCCTCTTTGCGTTCGAGCCGCTTCTCGAGATCGCCGATCCGAGCATCGGCCACCTTGATCTGGGCATCCCACCGATCCGTGGCGCGATCGATGGCGCCGCCGGTGTCGAGGTAGGAATCGAGGAGCTCGGTGAGTCCGGCCACCTTCCCCGACCGGATGCCGACCGTGCCGAGTGAGAGGTTCCCGCCCGCTCCGGCTACCTCGCCACTCGAAGCAGAGATGGAGAGAATCAGACCGTCCAGTGCCCCGGTGGCGGAGAGGGATCGCCCCAGCCCGGTGGCCGCCAGACCGCCGATGGTCCCGGCCACGTTCACGCCGGTGAATGTCCCGACCAGGCCGAACGGGTTGGCGGCGACGGTGAAGCCGGCGCCGGTGCCGTACCCGGCGGTTTCCAGCCGGATCGACCCGGAAGACTCGGAGGCGACGAGACTGGTCACCCCGCCCGCCGCCAGCGAGGCGTTGATGGCGGCGACTGCGTCGGTCAGGCTCGCTCCGGTCACAACCGTCGGAGAGACGGTGATCCCACCCACGATGATGTCGAACGTCTGGTCGGCTCCCGGGGCCACGTAGGCGCTCCCGGTCACGCCGGCTCGTTCCGCCGCCTGCGTGACGATCACCGAGTGGGTGCCGTCGAGGGACGATTTGTTGGCGCTGGAGACTGCCACCCTGCCGTCGGTGGCCGAGGCGGTACGGGCGAACACCGCCTCCACGCCGGCGAAGTCGGTTTCGAGAGCGGTGCGGAGTTTGGCGGCGTCGAGGGTGACGACCCCGTTGCGATCGAGCCCGACGCCGAGGGACGAGGCGCTCTGGTAGCTGCCCGTCGTACCCGGAACCAGGCCGGACAGCGCCGAACGGAGGCCGAGCTTCATCGAACGAGCCAGCGTGTCGGTGGAGAGCGCCGCCCCGCTCCCCGACCCGTCGGCAGCCGGCTTGGTGACGTCGTTGAGTTTGGCCAGCGCCGTGTTCATGTCGGACACGAGCGTCTGGATGGCGGTCACCGCCGCGTCGATGTTGCGGCTCACCGACACCGTGACAGGCGAAGCGGTGGTCGCCTTGAGGGTGATGGTCGCTCCGGCGAGCAGATCGTCGATGGTGTTGGACGAGCGCTCCACGGTGATCGCCCCGGGGCCGGAACCCACGATCAGGCGAGCATCCTCGCCCTGTGCCGCCACCGAGAACCCGCCCAGAGCAGGCTGGTCGGAGGTCACGGAGAAGGCGCTGTCGTCGCCGGTGGCGTCGGCGGTGATCACGAGGCGGGTGGTGGTGGAATCGACCTTCAGGGCGGTCGCCCTGACGCCGGCGATGTTGTCGATCTGCTCGGCGAGCCCGGCGACGGTGGTGGTCGAGTCGGTGGTGATGTCGTGGGTCGTCCCGCCGATCGTGAGCGAGAGGGTTCCCGCCCCGACCAGATCGGTGGAGGAGGTGAACGAAGAAGCCGAGGCAACCTGGTGGGCGCGGGCGAGACGCTCGACGGTGAAGCTGGATGAACCGATCGAAGCGGTCGACGAGGCGGCGACCGACACGGCCTGCTCGTTCGAGGAGGCGGTCGACACGAACTTGCGCCAGTCGCCGGAGTCGTCCAGCGCCCGGGCCGAGGTCCGTACCTTGGCGAGCTGGGTGGAGATGGTCGCCCAGGCGTCGTTGCGAGCCTTGAACAGGGAGCGGCGGGAGAGGGAGAGGTTGAGCGGGATCCGTTCGATCTGCATCTGCTGGGCGATGATCGAGTTGGTGTCGAGCCCTGAGGCGAGCCCACCGATGTTCGAGGTTGGAGAGGTCATCTACTTCCTGGCGCCGGAGTGGTGGGTGGCGGCCCCGGGGGCCCGCCACCCTGTCAGGTTTCCCTGTCGTCGCTTATCGCAGGAGCGAAAGGACTGATTGGGGGGCCTGGTTGGCCTGGGCGA